>NZ_JBEXHP010000026.1:0-63220 GCF_040607895.1 Micromonospora sp. NPDC005220 | reverse complement strand
TGACGTGGTCCGTGACCAGATCCGCTCCCTGGGCTTCAAGGTATTACCCTAACACCTTATACGAGCGCGGCACCCGTCCGGGTGCCGCGCTCGATCCGTTGTACGCCAACGTGAATCAATAGTGGAACGGATCGTTCCGGTCTGTTAGTCTGATTGCAGAACGGAGCGGAACATTCCGTTTCGCAAGTGAGCGAACGGGCTCGCTTGACGGGGTCGGCGGAGAGGGTCGAGACGATGAGCGAGGTGGCAGCAGGACAGTGGCGGATCGTGCTCGACGAGGCGCACAAGGCGCTCCGGACGACCGCCGAGGGAATCCCGGCCGACGTCTGGGATCTGCCCACCCCGTGCGAGCAGTGGACGGTCACCCAGGTGCTCCAGCACGCGACCGGCGACCAGACCGCCTTCGCGGCGGCGATCGTCGGCGGGGACGGGCCGCACGAGGACCCGTTCGCGCCCTCGGGTCGGATCGAGGGCGACAAGCTGATCGGGCTGCGCGCCGCCCTCGACGCGTCCGCCCGCGCCTGGGCAGGTGTCGCCGACGACGATCCGCAGGTGCGGACGCCGCTGCCCATGGGCACGCTGCCGGCCCAGGTGGGTGCCGTCGCATGCGCCCTCGACGCGGCGGTGCACGCCTGGGACGTCGCGGTGGCCACCGGTCAGCCGTCCTCACTCCACGACGAGCTGGCCCGCCCCCTGCTGCAGGTCGCCCGGCAGATCGTCGAGCCGCTGCGGAACTACGGCGCGTACGCCCCGGCGCTCGACGCTGGCGCGGAGGCCGACGACGTCAGCGCCCTGCTCGCCTACCTCGGCCGCGACCCCCAGTGGCCCGGAGTGCGGCTCTGACCGGTCGGCCGACCCCTCAACAGCTCAAGATCGCGCTCGATCATTGATGTAGTGGCCTCGGTGCCTTGCCGAGGCCACTACATCCTGGTTCAAGCGCGATCTTGATGGACGACATGATCAACGAGGAAGGCCCGCGCAACTTCTCGGATGTTGCTGTCTCCCGCGCGTCCGAGGCAGCACTATCCGGGAAGTTGCTCGGATCTGGGCGCGGGGCGCGGGGCGCGGGGCGCGAGGACGCGAGGACGCGAGGACGCGAGGACGCGAGGACGCGAGGGCACGCGCGAGGGCGCGGGGCGCGAGGACGCGGGAAAATTCGGTGGCGGGGGCGCGGGTTCGGCGCGCAGGATGCGCGGGTGATTGAGGCGTACCCGAAGCAGGTTCCTGTCCGTGCGGCCACTGCCGCATGTCGACAGCGGCCGTTCCGGGGACGAGCCTCGATCCGGCACCGACTTCGGTGACCGGGGCCCTCCTCGCCGGCCTGGTCGCCGGCTACGGCGTCGCCATTCCCGTCGGTGCGATCGCGATTGTCATTCTGGGGCTCAGCGCCCGTACCTCGTTTTGGGTTGGTGCGGCCGCGGCGCTCGCCGTGGCGACGGCCGACGGGCTCTACGCGGCCGTCGCCGCGCTCGGCGGCGCCGGCCTGGCCGATGTCATCGCGCCGGTAGCCGGGCCGCTGCGGGTGGTCGCCGCCGTGGTCCTGTTGGGGCTTGCCGGGCACGGCCTCTGGCGGACCTGGTCCGCGCACCGCTCGCAGCGACCATCGACGGCACGCGCCGGTCGGGACATGAGCACTCCGGGGCGGGCCTACGCGGCGCTGCTCGGGTTGACCCTGCTGAACCCGATGACGGTGCTCTACTTCACCGCGCTGGTGCTCGGCCGCCGGGACACGGCCGAGTCGGGAGTGGTTCCCATGGCGCTCTTCGTGGCCGGGGTGTTCCTGGCGTCGGCGAGTTGGCAACTGGTCATCGCCGGTGGTGGCACGGTGGTCGGCCGGGCGCTGACCGGGTCGCGTGGTCGGCTGGTCACCGGCCTGGTCTCCAGCGCGCTGATCGCCGCCCTGGCGGTGGCCGCGCTGCTGCCTGGCTAGCGGTCGCCATCCGAACGCGCGGGACCACCCCACCGCGCAAGGCCCGCCGGGCCTGCCGGGCCGGCACGACCGCACCGGGCCAACCCGACCGCACCGGGCCAACCCGACCGCACCGGGCCAACCCGACCGCACCGGGCCAACCCGACCGCACGGGCCGACCCGACCGCACCGGGCGCACCAGGCCCGCCGGGCCGCCGCGCGGTCTGACCGCGCCGGCTCGTGTGCCGCCCGGGGGTCCGGGCGGGCTCGCGGTGCCGTACGGTCGGGCGATGACCAGTCGACCCGCAGCCGGCGGAGGCCGCTGGGTCGAGGTCGACCCGGCCCGCGTCGGTCGCTGGGTGGAGGGCTTCGCCGACCGGCATGGCCCGCCCACCACCAGCGCGCGGGAGTACGGCCTGCTGCTCGCCGCCCCGGACGGGGCAACCGCCGAGCTGTACGCCCCACCGGGTGCGCCGGTCGGCGCGGATGTGGCCGGGTTCGTGGCCTCCGCCGTCCTGCCCCGCCGGATCGGTCTGCTGCTGGCTCGCAAGGGCGCGGTTGCGGTCGGGGTGGCCGTGGGCCCCGATCTCGTGGTCTCCAAGGTGGACACCCGGTACGTGCAGGGGCGCACCGCTGCGGGAGGCTGGTCGCAGCACCGGTTCGCGCGCCGACGCGACAACCAGGCGAAGGCTGCGCTGGGTGACGCGGCGGACCTGGCCGTACGGCTGCTGTTGCCGGAGGCGGCGGCGCTTGCCGCGCTGGTCTGCGGGGGTGACCGGCGGGCGGTGGACGGGGTGCTGGCCGACCGGCGGTTGGCCCCGCTGGTGCCGTTGCGGGCGGAGCGGTTGCTCGACGTGCCGGAGCCCCGCCACGCGGTGCTGGTCGCGGCGGTGGGCGCGGCCCGTGCGGTACGGATCCTGGTGCGCGACCCCGACTGACCTCGGCGTTCGCCGACGACGCCGATGGGGTGGAAGCCGTGCTCGCGTCGATGCCGGCCCTGACCGGCAACCTCGGCGTCCTCCTGCGGCGGGTCGACGACGACTGGCTGATCGGCCACTACCAGGTCTCGCGGCTGGCCTGAGCGGAGACCGCCGTCGGCCATCCCTCCCGTTGCGGGGCAGGAATGGCGATCGTGGCAGGCCCGCCGAGGCGCCTGCCACGATCTGGCGAACGAGGTCAGAGCTGGTCGGTGCCGAAGGTGTCGCAGGTCTTCGGGTCGCCCTGGTCGTAGCCCTGCTGGAACCAGCGCTGCCGCTGCTCGGACGTGCCGTGGGTGAACTGGTCGGGGTTGACCCGTCCGCCGGAGCGTTCCTGGATGCTGTCGTCGCCGATCGCCTCGGCGGCCTGCACGGCCTCGCTGATGTCGGCCTGGGTGATCGACTTGAACAGCGGTTCTCGGCCGGTCTTGTCCTTGCTCTCGGTGGAGTGCTTGGCCCAGGCGCCGGCGTAGCAGTCGGCCTGCAATTCCAGCCGTACGGAGGCGGACTTGGGGCCGCTCTGGTCGCCCTGGCCGGCCTTCGCGTTGGTGCCGAGCAGGTTCTGGATGTGGTGTCCGTACTCGTGGGCGAGCACGTAGGGCTGGGCGAACTCGCCCTTGGCGCCGAACCGGGAGGCCAGCTCGTCGTAGAAGCTCAGGTCGATGTACACCTGCTTGTCGGCCGGGCAGTAGAACGGGCCGACGCCCGAGTCGGCCTGCCCGCAGCCGGTGTTCACGGCGGCCTGGAAGAAGTTGGTGTCGGTCGGTTCGTACTTCCCGTTGCCCAGCTCCGGGTATGCCGTCTGCCAGTAGGCCTGGATGCTGTTGACGTAGAGCAGGTTGCGGCAGCGCGCGTCGTCGAGACGGTCGGGGTTGGCGGTGGAACAGACCTGATCCAGGTCGCCGCCCCCGGCCTGGCCGCCCTCGTCGCCGTTGGTCATGGCGTTCAGGCCGAAGCCCCCGCCGAGCAGGGCGACGAGCACGGCCACCACGATGCCGATGATGCCGCCCCGGCCGCCACCGCCCGGGATGGGGATGCCGATGCCGCCGCCGCCCGACCCGCCGCCCCGACCCAGGTCGTTGGCCTGGGAGGTGTCGAGCTCGGCCCGCTCGTTGAGTTCCATGGTGACCCCGATCGCCGTATGCCGGTGTGAGTGTCTTTTGTATGTCGTTTCGTCCATCGAGTGCCGGACGGGGTCCGGACAGGCGTTCCGATACCCGATGATCTTGATCGGTAATCCGGGCGGAGCGCTCGGCGGCGCCCGGTACACTTGTCGGGTGCTGCGCTGCGAAGGCTGAACCGCCCCGCGCCGTCGGGCCCCTTGAGCCCGCCGGTCGTTTCGCGTGCCCCGAGTCAGCCTTCCGAACCCCGAGAGCGAGCCCGCAAACATGATCACTGCCACCGGCCTGGAACTGCGTGCCGGTTCCCGGATCCTGCTGTCCGACACCACCCTGCGCGTGCAGCCCGGTGATCGGATCGGCCTGGTCGGTCGCAACGGCGCCGGCAAGACCACCACGCTCAAGGTTCTCGCCGGCGAGGGGCAGCCGTACGGCGGGCAGATCGACCAGCGCAGCGCCATCGGCTACCTCCCGCAGGACCCGCGCACCGGTGATCTTGAGGTGACCGGCCGCGACCGGGTGCTCTCCGCCCGCGGCCTGGACGTGCTGATGGCGCAGATGAAGGAGATCGAGACCCAGCTCGCCGAGGACGCCAGCGACAAGCTGGTCCGCCGCTACGGCGCGCTGGAGGACCAGTTCGCCGCCCTCGGCGGTTACGCGGCCGAGGCCGAGGCCGCCCGCATCTGCGCGAACCTGGGCCTGCCGGACCGGGCGCTCGCCCAGACCATCGGCACCCTCTCCGGTGGTCAGCGCCGCCGCATCGAGCTGGCCCGGATCCTGTTCCGCGACGCGGGCGAAAACGGCGGCGGCATCCTGCTGCTCGACGAGCCCACCAACCACCTCGACGCCGACTCGATCACCTGGTTGCGGGGCTTCCTCGCCAACCACAAGGGCGGCCTGATCGTGATCTCCCACGACGGCGCGCTGCTGGAGTCGGTGGTCAACAAGGTCTGGTTCCTCGACGCCACCCGGTCCGTGATCGACGTGTACAACCTGGGCTGGAAGGCGTACCTGGAGGCCCGCGAGACCGACGAGCGGCGTCGCCGCCGGGAGCGGGCCAACGCGGAGAAGAAGGCCGGCGCGCTGATGGCGCAGGCCGACAAGATGCGGGCCAAGGCCACCAAGACCGTCGCCGCGCAGAACATGGCACGCCGGGCCGAGAAGCTGATCTCCGGCCTGGAGGAGGTACGGGTCGCCGACCGGGTCGCGAAGGTACGTTTCCCCAGCCCCGCGCCGTGCGGCAAGACCCCGCTGACCGCGACCGGCCTCTCCAAGTCGTACGGCTCACTGGAGATCTTCACCGACGTCAACGTGGCGGTGGACCGGGGTTCCCGGGTGGCCATCCTCGGTCTCAACGGCGCCGGCAAGACGACCCTGCTGCGGATGCTCGGTGGGCTGCTCACTCCGGACACCGGCGAGGTGCACGCCGGGCACGGCCTGAGGCTGGGCTACTACGCCCAGGAGCACGAGACGCTGGACGTGGAGCGGACGGTGCTGGAGAACATGCGCGCCGCCGCCGTCGAGCAGTCCGACACGGACCTGCGCAAGATTCTCGGCGCGTTCCTCTTCTCCGGTGACGACGTCAACAAGCCAGCCGGTGTGCTCTCCGGTGGCGAGAAGACCCGGCTGGCGCTGTCCACCCTGGTCTGTTCCGGCGCCAACGTGCTGTTGCTCGACGAGCCGACGAACAACCTCGACCCGGTCAGCCGGGAGCAGGTGCTCGACGCCATCGCCAACTACCCCGGTGCGATCGTCCTGGTCACCCACGACCCAGGCGCGGTGCTGGCGCTCAAGCCGGACCGGGCCATCCTGCTGCCCGACGGCGACGAGGACGCCTGGAGCGACGACCTGCTCGAACTGGTCGAGCTGGCCTGACCGACGACGGCTCGGCCCGCTGGTAGGGCGCGGCCCGCCCTCAGCCGAGCAGGTCGACGAGTCGGCCGAGTACGCCGGAGCTGACCAGGATCACCAGCCCGATGGCGATGAAGATCGTCGGCACCAGCCAGGCGCCGGCGCGCTCGACCAGGCGGACCACCCTCCGGTGCCCGCCCAGCCAGGCCCCGACCGCGCACCACAGCGCGACCAGCAGCACGAAGATCAGCAGGAACACCGCGCTGTCGGCCACGCCGAGGGCCCGGAAGACGGGTACGTAGACCGCGACGTTGTCGGCGCCGTTCGCGATCGTCACCCCAGCCACGCCGAGCGCACCGGTGACGACCGCAGGCGCCTCGTCGTCGTCCGAACCGCGTAGCGCGCGTACGCCGAGCGCGATCGGCAGCAGGCCGAGCAACCCCGTCCACGGGTCGGGCACCACCAGGAGCCCACCCGCGATCACCGCGCTGGCCAGCGCGAGCGCGCCGATGCCGAGGTATTGCCCGGCGACGATTTCCCAGGTGCGGGGTTGGCCGGTGGTGCGGGCCGCGACGAAGAACAGCGTCAGGATGACGATGTCGTCGATGTCGGTGGCGGCGAAGACCACGGCCGCTGCGCCCGCGGTGCTCAACAGGTCGATCACGACCGAAGGCTACGGGTCGTCGGCAGCGGCCAGCGCGCAGCGGTGGTACGCCCGGACGTCGCGCCGGGCCCGATCGCCAGGATCACTCTATCGGGAAGCTGACATTGCATAGCGTGTCGGTTGGCGAAGAGTTGATATCTGGCGCATGATCGTTCGAGGCGGTCTAATAGGTGGGACCGTATCCGAACCGCACAGTCTGGGACGTGAGGACACAGCATGGCAGCCACTGGCACAGCCACCAGCACTGAGAAGGGTCGCCGGATCGTCGGAGCCGAGCGTCAGACGCTCGCCAAGGACCTGGTAAAGCGGTACACCTCGGGGGAGAGCATCCGCGCGTTGGCGGCCTCGACCGGCCGTTCCTACGGGTTCATCCATCGAGTGCTCACCGAGTCCGGGGTGCAGCTGCGTCAGCGCGGTGGTGCCCGGCGCCGCAAGAAGGCGTGACCCGCCCCACAGCGTCGTTCACCAGCGCCGCGCCCCGGGACGTCCGGTGACCGCCGAGGCGACCGGGGTTCGGCTGACTTGCGACGGGCCGGTCGCCACGGTGACGTTGTGCCGGCCCGACGTGCTCAACGCCCAGACGCCCGCGATGTGGCAAGCGATGAGCGACTTCTCCCGCGACCTGCCCGGCGACGTACGGGTGGTGGTGGTCCGCGGTGAGGGTCGGGCGTTCTCGGCCGGGCTCGATCTCGCGGTGGCGGGTGCCTCCGGCCCGGGGTCGTTCGCCGAGCTGGCCACGCTGCCCGAGCAGGAGTGCGCCGACCGCATCGCCGAGTTCCAGGCCGGTTTCACCTGGCTGCACCGGCCGGATGTCGTCTCCGTCGCGGCCGTGCAGGGCCATGCGATCGGTGCCGGCTTCCAGCTCGCGCTCGCCTGCGACCTGCGGGTGCTCGCCGCGGACGCGAAGCTGTCGATGGCCGAGGTGACGCTCGGCCTGGTGCCTGACCTGGCCGGCACCAAACGGCTCGTCGAGTTGGTCGGGTATTCGCGAGCGTTGGAGATCTGTGCGACCGGCCGCCGGTTGGACGCCGCCGAGGCGGACCGAATCGGGCTGGCCACCCTGGTCGTACCCCCGGCGGAGCTGGACGGCGCGGTACGGGACCTGACCGCCGGCCTGCTCTCCGGTGCCCGCGACGCGGTGGTGGAGATCAAGGCGTTGCTCGCCGGTGCCGCCGGGCGGTCGCACGCCGACCAGCAGCGTGCCGAGCGGGAGGCACAGACCCGTCGGCTGCGCGACCTCGCCGGCAGGGGAGAATAGGTAAGGACCGCACGGGAAGATCCGGGTTACGACCGAGGTTGTCACACTCGTCGGGAGAATTGACCTGACGAAGCGGTCTGCCCGACAACCCGGAGGTGAACGATGTCCAACCCGATGTCCGGCGGTGGCATGGCCGGGTGGAGCATGCTCCGGTCGATGCGCAACCGCGACGAGGTCTCCACCCACCGGCTCAAGCGCGGGGTGGCCCGCCGCATCGTCGCCTTCGCCCAGCCCTACCGGCGCGACATCATCGTCTTCCTGGCCACCGTGGTGTTGGCCGCCATCATCGGCGTGGCCACTCCGGTGCTCGCCGGTGACGTGATCAACGCGATCAACCGGGGCGGCACCGAGGCCGGCCGGCTCGTGGTGCGGCTGGCCCTGTTCATCGCCGGGTTGGCGGTCGCCGACGCGCTGCTCTCGCTGGCCCAACGGTGGTATTCCGCCCGCATCGGCGAGGGCATCATCTTCAACCTGCGCACCCGGGTCTACGACCACGTGCAGCGGATGCCGTTGCAGTTCTTCACCCGTACCCAGACCGGTGCCCTGGTCAGCAGGCTCAACAACGACGTGCTCGGCGCCCAGCGGGCGTTCACCTCCACCCTGTCCGGCGTGGTCAGCAACGTCATCCAGCTGGTGCTCACCGCCGCGGTGATGTTCACCCTCTCCTGGCAGATCACCGCGCTCTCCCTGGTGCTGCTGCCGATCTTCATCATTCCGGCCCGCCGGGTCGGTCGACGGCTGGCGGACATCACCCGCGAGGCGTACAACCTCGACGCCAAGATGAACGCGACCATGACCGAGCGGTTCGGGGTGGCCGGCGCGCTGCTGGTGAAGCTCTTCGGCCAGCCCGAGATCGAGGCCCGCCGGTTCGGCGACCGGGCCGAGCGGGTCCGCGACATCGGCATCCAGTCCGCGATGTACTCCCGCACCTTCTTCGTGGCGATGCTGCTGGTCGCCTCACTGGCGCAGGCGCTGACCTACGGCCTCGGTGGCTGGCTCGCGGTGACCGGCGGCGTCAGCGCCGGCACCGTGGTGACGCTCGCGCTGCTGCTCACCCGCCTGTACGGGCCGCTCACCGCGCTCTCCAACGTCCGGGTGGACGTGATGAGCGCGCTGGTCTCCTTCGACCGCGTCTTCGAGGTGCTCGACCTCAAGCCGGGCATCGTCGAGAAGCCGGACGCGGTGCCGGTGCCCCGGGGCGCCGGCCGGGTCGACTTCCGCGACGTGCGATTCCGCTACCCGAGCGCCGCCGAGATCTCCCTCGCCTCACTGGAGGAGGTCGCCACGCTCGACCGGACCGTCAACGAACCGGTGCTCAAGGGGGTCTCGTTCAGCGTCGAGCCGGGGCAGATGGTCGCGCTGGTCGGCCCGTCCGGGGCGGGCAAGTCGACACTGTCGATGCTCATCTCCCGGATCTACGACGTCAGCGACGGGCAGGTGCTCGTCGGTGGGGTGGACGTGCGCGACGCGACGCTCGCCTCGCTGCGCGACGAGATCGGTGTGGTCACCCAGGATTCGCACCTGTTCCACGAGACGATCGCCGAGAATCTTCGTTACGCCAAGCCGGACGCCACCGACGACGAGATCTGGGCCGCCCTGGCCGGGGCGCAGGTGGCCGACCTGGTGCGGGCGCTGCCCGACGGTCTGGACACCACAGTGGGGGAGCGCGGCTACCGGTTCTCCGGCGGCGAGAAGCAGCGCATCGCGATCGCGCGACTGTTGCTCAAGGCCCCGTCGATCGTGATCCTCGACGAGGCGACCGCACACCTGGATTCGGAGAGCGAGGCGGCCGTGCAGCGGGCGCTGTCGGTGGCGCTGGCCGGGCGTACCGCGCTGGTGATCGCCCACCGGCTCTCCACCGTGCGCGACGCCGACCAGATCCTGGTTCTGGACGGCGGGCGGATCGTCGAGCGAGGGCGGCACGAGGAGCTGGTCGCGGTCGGCGGGCTCTACGCCGAGCTGTACCGCACCCAGTTCGCGGTCGCCGACTCGCCCACCCCGTTCGTCGACGCGACCGGCGCCGAGCCGGTGGTCATGCCCCTGGGCACGTACGTCGCCGACGAGGTGCTGCCACCCGCCGCCGCCAACTGACAGCTGCGCGGCGTTGATCGACTCGGGTTCCTGGAAGTCGGGGTGTCCTGGTCGCGTTGACCGCCCGACTTCCTGCAAACCGAGTCGATCAAGGGGCCGGTAGCTCGGTCGCCGCCCGCAGCTCGGCGAACGCCGCCCCCAGCGTCACCGGGGTGAAATGCGCGTTCAGGCCGCTCGGGTTGGGCAACACCCACAGCCGGGCGCCGGCCAGCGACTCCGGCTGCGGCCCGAACGTGGCCTTGGGCCGTTGAAAACCGATCCGGTACGCGGTCACCCCGACCACGGCCACCCAGCGCGGCCGGTACCGGGAGACCTTGTCGGTCAGGATCGCCGCGCCGCCGAGAAGTTCCTCGGCGCTCAGCTCGTCTGCGCGGGCGCTGGCCCGGGCGGCCATGTTGGTGATGCCGAGCCCGAGGGCCGGCAACTCGCCCTGCTCGCTCGGGTGCAGCAGCCGCGGGGTGAATCCGCCCCGGTGCAGGGCGGGCCAGAACCGGTTACCGGGCCGCGCGAAGTGCCACCCGGTCGCGGCCGACCACAGGCCCGGGTTGATGCCGACGAAGAGCACCGTCAGCCCCCCGGCGAGCACGTCGGGAATGGTCCGATCGGCGGCAGCGACCAGGTCCGCCCGGGTGGGCCGGGGATGCGCGACACCCGCGCCGGCACGACGGCCCAGCACCGGCGGCACATCGCCGGCTCGGCTGCCGGTGCCCGGTGTCGGAGCGCCGGCTCGGCTGCCCGCTGTCACAGCCCGCGCAGCGCGCCGCCGTCGACCGGCACTGTGATCCCGGTGAGGTAGCTCGCGGCGGGGGAGAGCACGAACGCGGCCACCCGGCCGAACTCGGCGGGGTCGCCGAGACGGCGCAGCGGGATGCTGGCCTCCGCGTCGGCGCGGGCCCGTTCCGGGTCGCCGGTCGCGGCGAAGAGTTCCCGGTTGCGGTCGGTCAGGATCCGGCCGGGCAGCAGCCCGACCACTCGGACCCCGCGAGGGCCGTAGTCGTCGGCGATGTCCTTGGCCGCGCCGACCAGGCCGGGCCGTAGCCCGTTGGAGATGCCCAGGCCGGGCACCGGGCCGCGGGCCGAGGTGGAGAGCACCAACCCGATCGCGCCGCCCTCGGGCAGCGCGGCGGCGATCGTACGGACCGCGCGGATGGTGCCCAGAAAGACCGTTTCGAAGGAGAGCCGCCACTGCTCGTCGGTGATCGCCGCGGCGTTGCCCGCCGGTGGGCCGCCGACCGAGATCAGCGCGCCGTCGAGCCGGCCGAAGTGCTCCTGGGCGGCGGTGACGAGCTGCCCCGGGGTCTCCGGGTCGGTCAGGTCCGCGGTCACCCCGACGGCGTGCTCCGGGCCGCCCAGCCGCTCTGCGGCGGCGGCCACCGCGGCCGGGTCCCGGGCCGAGAGAACCACCCGCGCGCCGTCGGCGACCAGGCTCTGCGCGGTCGCGTAACCCAGACCGCGGGAGGCCCCGGTGAGGACGTACACGCGGTCGGTCAGTCCGAGATCCATAACGACGATCCTGCCGCATCCGGTACACCGTCGCCAGCAAGGGTGGCTGTCCGTGAGGCGGGGCGCAGCAGGCGTACCCGGCCGGCGATCTGCACCGCGACGGCGCCGCCGGCGCGGCCCACCGCCGGTGCCCGACGCGGACGCGGCGCCCGGCGCCCGTCGTAGCGCAGCCGTGCCTTCCGGACGGCCAACTCCTCGGCGGCCGCCGGGGGGAGCGCCTGCCGGTCGTGCAGCTCCCGGGCCAGGTCCCAACCGTCGCGCAGTGATCCGGCGGTGGGTCGTCGGGCGGCCCAGTCGGCGAAGGTGGTCGACCACCCGGCGCCGAGGCCGGCGGCGAGCAGTGGCCAGTGTCGGGCCACCTCACCGGCCCGCTTGCGCAGCAGGGCCGCGCGGGTGGCGGCCAGTGGACCCGGCGCGAAACCCGCCGGTGGCTCACCCCCGGCGACCAGCGCCGCGACCAGTTCGGCCTGCCGTTCGGCGAGCCCCGCGCGGGGCGTCGGCGCGGTGTCGCCCTCGGGTGTGCCCGTCATGTCACGCTCGGGAAGCCCGCGGTGGCGGCCAGGGCGTCCAGTTCGGCGCGGAGGTCGGCGGCCGGCGGGTAGTGGCCGTCGCGCTCCAGCAGCAGCGCCGGCGGTCGCCGCCGGGCGCAGAGCGCGCCGACCAGCTCCAGCACCGCTGCCGGCACCGGGTCGGTGTGGGTGTCGTGGTAAAAACCGCCGTGCTCCGCGCCGCCGGCCACGTGGGCGTACGCGACCCGCTCCAGCGGCAGGCGGTCCAGCAACGCGAGCGGGTCGGCGCCCCGGTTGCGGGCGTTGGCGTGCACGTTTGCCACGTCCAGCAGCAGCAGTGCCCCGGTCCGGTCGAGGATCTCGGTGAGGAAGTCCGCCTCGTCCAGCTCGTCGTCGGGCCAGTCGACCAGCGCGGCGATCGGTTCCAGCGCGATCGGCACCGGAAGCTCGGCCTGTGCCCGGGTCACGTTGGCGCAGACCGCGTCCACGGCGTCCCGGCTGCGCGGCAGCGGCAGCAGGTGACCGGCCTCCAGGCCGCCGGCCCGGACGAACGCGATGTGCTCGCTGACCAGCGGGGCGTCCAGGCGTTGCGCCACCGCGGCCAGGTGGGCGACCCGCGCCGGGTCGACCGGCTCGGCGCCGCCGAGGGAGAGCCGCACCCCGTGCGGTACGACAGTCACCGCGCGTTCCCGCAGCTGTGTCAGGCCGGGCGGGAGCGGCCCGGACGCGGGTACCCCCTCGGCAACCACCTCGACGAAGCGCAGGCCGGGTAGTCCGGCCACGAAGCCGGCGATCTCCGGGCGCCAGCCGATGCCGACGCCGGACGGGCCGGTCATCCGCCGCACCCCCCGCCTCCGCACCCGCCGCCACCGCCGCAGGAGCTGCCGCCGTCCCCACCGGAGCTGTCCCCGCCGCCGGAGGAACCGTCGGAGCCGCCCGTCCAGCCGCTGCCGGAGGCGGCCTGGCGCTGAATCTCGGCCTGCTCGGCGAAGCCCGGGTCGAGTGCCCAGAGCGTGGCGGTGCCGTACAGGGCCACCCCCATCGCCGCGCCGGCCGCGCCGTAGGTGGCGTAGGCCGGCGTGGAGGCCGGCGCGAGGTGGGTGTGCTCGCGGCGGACGCCGCGTAGCGCGGCTCGACCGGCCCGGGTCAGCACGGGTGCCCGGCGCAGCACCAGCGTGACGATCAGCAGCGCGACCAGGGTCAGTAGCAGGTAGCCGACCGGGTGGCCGTTGGACAGGCCGGAGAACAGTCGGAGCACACCGAGGCCCAGCAGGGCGATCAGGATCGTGGTCCAGAACCGGGCACGGGCGCGCTGCGCGTCGTCGGTGAGCAGCCCGCGTTGCTCCAGGCCGTAGCGGATCTGGTGTAGCGCAATGCGCACGCGCTCGTCCCGCGGCAGGTCCCCGACCCGGGAGTGCTGGTGCGCGGCCCAGTGGATGGCCTGCTCCAGCGGGGTGAGCCCGCTGGGCGCGGCACCGGTGGTGGTCAGCCGGCGGTCCGGTCGTACGCCGATCGCTCCGCTGCCGCGTAGCCCGCCCAGTGCCGCGTGCACCGCGAGTTGGGGGCCGCCATTGAGGTAGGCGACCTGCTGCGGCCCGAGCGGCTCGGCGGTCATGGTGGCGGTCGACCCGGCTGCGAGACGGACCCGGTGATACACCGCGATCGCCACCACCACGGAGACCGCCATCAGGTAGTACCGGAGAAAGGTCGGGCCGGAGATGCCCCAGGTGTCACCGGACGCGGCGTAAACGGTCATCGACTGCTCCTGTCACCGGAGGGATCGGCGGCCCCATTGTGGAGCAGCCTCGCCACGGTCGGCTGACCGGTGTCCGCAGGGTCAGTGCCGGCGGACCGCCTCCTCGACCAGGTCGAGCACCGGGCCCAGATCACCGGCTGGCCGGCCCATGGCCAGGTGCAGCACCAGGCCGTCGTAGGCCAGCTCCAGGAACTGGGCCAGCACGTCGATCGGGACGTCCTCGCGGAGCACCCCGGCGTCGCGCTGGCGGGCCAGCCGGTCCCGGGTCGCCTCGGCGATCGCGGCGGACCGCTCGGCCCACCGTTTGGCGAACGCGGGGTCGGTGCGCAGCCGCCGGGACACCTCCAGTTGGCTGCCCAGCCAGCCGGTGGTGTCCGGGGAGACGGCGCGGGCGAGCAGGTCGCGCATGACCTGCACCAGTCCGTTGCGGGCCACCGTCTCGACCATCGCCGCGGCGTCGTCCTCGGCGACGGCCAGGAAGAGTGAGTCCTTGTCGCGGAAGTGGTGGAAGATCGCGCCACGGGACAGGCCGGTGGCCTCCTCCAGGCGGCGTACGGTCGCCCCCTCGTAGCCGAGCCGGGCGAAACACGCCCGGGCCGCGGCGAGTATCTCCTGCCGGCGCGCGTCGAGCTGGTCCTGGCTTACTCTGGGCACACGTCGATCGTCGCAGGTCAGCTCGGGGCATGCAAACCGTACGTACGGCTTGGGACGTCGCCGATTACCATCGCCCGGTGCACCAGCCCCACATCCTGCCCGGCTCCCCGCTGACCGTGGCCACCGTCCAGGCCACCCCCACGCCGGGCGACGTCGCCGGCAACGCGTTCGTCGCCGCCGACCTGGTCCGCCAGGCCGGTGAGCGGGGCGCCCGGCTGGCCGTCCTGCCGGAGCTGTTCCTCTGCGCGTACCACCCGCCGACCCTCGCGGCCGATCCGGCCGGCACGGACGTCGCGGCCGATCCGGCCGGGGCGGTCGCGGATCCCCGGCTCGACCCGCTGCGCGTCGCGGCGCGCGAGGCCGGCGTCACCGCGCTTGTCGGTGCGGCCGTCCGGCACCCGGACGGCCGGCGGACCATCGCGGCGCTGGTGGTCGACCGGGCCGGCGAGGTGCGGGTCGGGTACGACAAGCAGCAGTTGTGGGGTGACGAACGGGAGCTGTTCAGCCCCGGCGACCGGGGTGCCACGCTGCTCGTCGACGACTGGCGGCTGGGGTTGGGTATCTGCTACGACGGCTGCTTCCCCGAGCATGGCCGGGCCGCCGCCCTCGACGGCGCACACGCCTACCTGTGCCCCAGCGGTTACCTGGCCGGCTCCGAGCACCGCCGTGACCTCTACTACGCCGCGCGTGCCCTGGACAACACGATGTTCGTGGTCTTCGCCAACGCGGTCGGCGGCGACGACCCGTGGCGGTTCAACGGCGGCGCGGCCATCTACGACCCCGAGGGGCGGATGCTGGCCCGGGGGGCCGACGACGGCACGTCGGTGCTCGTGGCGACGCTGGATCCCGCCGTGCTCGCGGCCACCCGGGCGGCTCACTCGATGCTCGTCGATCGGCTGTCGGACCAGGGCGGTCCGCGCGTGTCGATGCCCGGCTGAGCCCGTCGCCAGGTCGATACCCGCAGGATCTGTTGGCGGACACGTCGGTCCCGTAGGGTGCCCGAGTGCCACTGCTCCTGCTGGACCTGGACAACACCCTGCTGGACCGGGCTGGGCCGTTCCGCCGCTGGGGTGAACGCTTCCTGGACAGCATCGGCGCGCCCCCCACCGACATCGACTGGCTGGTCTCGATCGACGCCGACGGGTTGACCGACCGCTGGGACCTCGCCGACGCCATCCGGGACCGTTACGAGCTGCGCATCCCCTCGATCGACCTGGTGGAAGAGCTGCACGACGGGGTGGTGGCGCAGACCCGGCTCGACCCGCTGACCGCCTGTGCGCTGCGGATCGCCGACGACGCCGGTTGGGTGCCGGTGGTGGTCTGCAACGGCACCGTCCGCGTCGAGGACGCCAAGATTCGCCAGACCGGCCTGGACCAGTACGTCGCGGACTGGGTGATCTCCGAGGAGGCCGGCGTCAGCAAGCCCAACCCGAGAATCTTCGCGCTCGCCGCCCAGCGGGTCCGGATGCCGCTGCGCGGGGCGTGGGTGATCGGCGACAGCCCGGAGGCGGACATCGGTGGCGCCGCCGCCGTTGGGCTGCCCAGCGTCTGGCTGCACCGGGGGCGCACCTGGTCGGACGTCCGGTTCGCGCCGAGCCGCACCGTGGACGGGTTGATCGCCGCGGTCGCCACCGTCCTCGCCCGCTGAGGGTTCCCGCGTCGGGTGGTGGCTCGGTTATTCGGTTGACCGGCCGACGTGGTGGTACCAGCATTGTCCACGCACGGTGCATCCCGGGTATGTGCCCGGTCGAGGAGAGGGGGTCGGTCATGGCCGTCTTCGCAGGTCGCTTCCAGCTGCCTATCTCAGCCTCGACCAAGGGAACCTCACCACAGTGCGCGATCATGACCTTCCGGCGCTTGAACGCCGGCGCCGCGGCAAGAGCCGCTTCGACGACGACGAACCGCAGTTTCTGAAGCGCGGGCGGCCCACCGAGCCGCCTGCGGACCCGGACGGCGAGCCCGACCCGGACACCGGCGAACGCTGGTCGTCCTGGGACGACGCCGTGCACGGGCCGCAGCCACACCCGGCCTGGCTGGTCACCGAGTTGGCCGCCAAGGACACCGAACTGGGTGTGCTGAAGACCGGCAAGGAGGCGGACGTCCACCTGGTCCGTCGGGCGGTGCCCGACACCGACCGGTCCTGCCTGCTCGCGGTGAAACGCTACCGCGACCCCGAGCACCGGCTGTTCCACCGCGATGCCGGTTACCTGGAGGGCCGTCGGGTACGCCGATCCCGGGAGAACCGGGCGATGGCCGGTCGGACGGCGTTCGGCCGGCAGATGATCGCCGGGCAGTGGGCCGCGGCCGAGTTCGCCGCCCTCAGCCGGCTCTGGGAGATCGGCGCCGGGCACGACCGGATCGCCGTGCCGTACCCGGTGCAGGTGCGGGGCACCGAGCTGATGCTGGAGTTCGTCGGTGACGCCGAGTCGGGGGAGGCGGCACCTCGACTGGCCCAGCTGCGACCCGGCGCGGCCGAGCTGCGTGACCTGTGGGCCCAGCTGGTGGAGGCGCTGCGGGTGCTGGCTCGGGCCGGCTACGCGCACGGCGACCTGTCGCCGTACAACCTGCTCGTGCACCGGGGCCGGCTGGTCGTGATCGACCTTCCGCAGGTGGTCGACGTGGTGGCGAACCCGCAGGGGCCGGAGTTCCTGGCCCGCGACGTGCGGGTGGTCGGCACCTGGTTCGCGGCCCGGGGTCTGCCCGCCGAGCAGGTCGACCCCGGCGTGTTGACCGGAGAGCTGTTGCGCGAGGCGGGCATCCGCTGATCGGAGCGGGGCGGGCGGGGGGGGCGGGCGCCCCCCCCCCCGCCACGTCGGTTATTGCAGGTACCGCTCCACCTCGGGCTTCGGGCGTTCGCCCTGGGCGTCCGGGTCGCCGTGGGTCTCCCGGGCGGCCCGTCGGCGGCGCAGCAGGTCCCAGCACTGGTCGAGGGACTCCTCCAGGGCGCGCAGTCGCTCGCTGGCCTCGCCCTCGGTGCCCGACTCGTGGGTCTGGGCCTCGGCCCGCAGCTTGTGTTCCTCGTCGACCAGCTCGGAGATCCGGTTCAGGATGGTCTTGTCGTCCATGTCACAGAGCCTGGCACAGGGTGCCGGGCGTCGCCCGGATTCGGGGGTACCGGTGCGTCCCCGGTCACCGACCGGCGGCACCAGCACGACGCCGCGGCCAGGTCGGCGGCACCCGGCCGTGCTGCCCGGTCACCTGCTCGGCGCGGCGCCGCGGCTGAGTATCCATTCAGGATTCGAGCAGAGCAGGACATCGATGTCTGTACGTCTCTGTAGATGGAAATTGCGTCTTCCGCAAGTCTGGAGGTGCCCCTCGTTTGGTGAGATGCTTCCGTCGGCCCAGAAGGTGAAAGTTTCATCAACCTGGCCGGCCGAAGTGGACCACTACGGTCGCCGGGACGACGAGGAGACGTGGTTTGATGTCGCAGGTGTCCGAGGCGCGCCCCGCCACCGTCAGCACCGAACCCCGGATGATTCCGTTACGACGCACACTGCCCGCACTGCTGCGAGACCCGCTCGGCGCGCTCGTCGACTTCGCGCAGGACGCCGACGGTGAGGTCGTTCGGCTCAACCTCGGCTCGTTCCGCCCCTATCTGGTCAGCCATCCTGAGCACCTGCAACGCGTGCTGAGGGACAACGTTGCCAACTACACCCGGGACGGCGACGGGTTGCTGTGGCGACCCGTTCGTCGGATCGTCGGTGACGCCATCCTGGTCGCCGAGGGTGAGGTCTGGGAGTCCAGCCGCGGCGCGCTGCAACCGTTGTTCACCGCCAAGCGGGCCGAGACGCTCGTCGACAAGATGGCCGAGGCGATCAACGAAGCGGTCGACGAGTGGCTCGAACCGGCCCTCGCCGGTCGCCCCGTCGACGGCGGCGCCGAGCTGACCCGGATCGTCCTGCGCACGACCATGCGGGTCCTCTTCGCCGACCGGATCTCGGTCCCCGACGCGCTGCGGATCAGCGCCGCGCTGGACACCGTCACCACCGCGATGCTGCCCCGACTGCTGATGCCCGCCGTGCCGTACGCGGTGCCGATGCCCGGCGACCGGCGCTTCCGCGAGGCGGTGCGCACCATCGACGAGGTGGTGCTGCCGATCATCCGGGAGGCCCGGGCCAATCCCACCGACGGCGACGACATCATCTCCACCCTCTGCCGGCCGCGCGCCGACGGCAGCGAACCCGACGAGTACGCGATCCGTGGCGACGTGGTCGCGATGTTCTCCACCGCCACCGAGACCACCATCGCCCTGCTCTCCTGGCTCTGGCCGGTGCTGGCGTCCCGCCCCGACGTGGCCGAGCGGATGACCGACGAGATCGAGCAGGTGGTCGGCGCCGAACGGGTCGGTCGTGAGCACCTGCCCCAGCTGCGCTACGGCCGGATGGTGCTCGACGAGATGCTGCGGCTCTACCCGGCCGGCTGGATGATCCCGCGTACCGCGGTCGGCGACGACGTGCTGGGCGGGGTGCGGATCAAGGCGGGCGGCACAGTGCTGGTCAGCCCGTACGTGACCCAGCGGATGTCGACGTTCTGGGACGACCCGGCGCTCTTCGACCCGGAGCGGTTCGCGCCGGAGCTGCCCCGGCGGCGCTACCGCTACTCGTACTTCCCGTTCGGTGGAGGCCCGCACCAGTGCCTCGGGCAGTACCTGTTCCTGCTGGAGGCTCAGCTCATCGTCAGCACCGTGCTGAGCCGCTACCGCTTCCGGCTGCGCGAACCGGTGGACCTCACCCCGCGGATGGGCGCCTCGCTGCAACCCAAGCAGCGGGCCGAGCTCATCCTCACCCCGGTCGAGCGCCCGGCCTCGTCGTGACGGAGACCCCGCGACCGGCGCGGGCCGGTCAGGACGCGGTCGCCGAGCAGGGCCGGGTGTGCGCACTCGCCGTGCGGGGCGTACGCGACCTGCAGAATGTCACCGCCGCCCACCCGGAGCTGTTCGACGCCGCGCCGTTCGACCCGGCGCTGCTCAGCTCGGTGGCCACCGCCATCGCCTTCACCGCGCCGTGGCACACCGCCGCGGAGCTGCGGATCACCACCCGTACCCTGCTCTGGGTCTTTGCGGCCGACTGGCAGGTCGACTACCTCGCGCGGTCCGTCGACGACGTCCAGAAGGTGGTCACCGATTGCCTCGCGGTGGCTGACGGCGCCGCCCCGCCGCCGGGGCGTCACCTCGCCCGGCTGCTGGCCGACCTGCGCGACGAGCTGGCCACCGTGCCGGCGTTCGCCCGGCTGCGCCCGATCTGGCGCGACGAGTTGGCGCGAATGTTCGCCGCCGTGGCGCGGGAGTGGGACTGGAAGAACCTGCCGACCGACCCGACCACCGGGCGGCGCCTGCCGGACCTGGACCGCTACCTGCACAACGCGGACAACCTCGCCTGCTCCTTCGTCAACGTCACCCACTGGATCGCCACCGGCGACGAGAAGACCCTCGCCCAGTTGACCGACCTGCTGGACGCCGGACGCGGCGTGCAGCGGGTGCTGCGGCTGGTCAACGACCTCGCCACGCAGGGGCGCGACGCCGAGTGGGGTGACCTGAACGCCCTTTCGCTTGTCGACGACCCGGCGCAGGTGCACGACCGGCTGGCCGAGCTGACCGCCCGGTCCCGGGGGGACCTGGCCGCCCTCGCCGAGCGGTGCCCCCGCCAGGCGGACTACCTCAACCGGCAGATCTCGTTCACCGGCGGCTTCTACCAACTGTCGGACTTCTGGGGGGCGCGCGATGAGTGACGGCGCCATCCGGGTGTTCGCCGACGCGGGGACCGCCGCCGACCCGGTCGCCGACGCCGCCCGCGAGCTGATCGCCGGCCTGGCACTGCGGCCGTGGGGGCAGGTCGCCCCCTCGGTGTACGAAAGCGGCCGGCTCGTCGCCGGTGCGGCCTGGCTGCCGGGACACCACCAGCGGATCGCGTTCCTGCTGCGCGAGCAGCGCCCGGACGGCGCGTGGGGCCCACCGGAGGGGTACGCCCTGGTGCCCACGCTCAGCGCCACCGACGCTCTGCTCGCGGCGCTGGCCGACGGATCGGCCGGTGTGGACCTGCTCACTCCGGTGGCCCGCGGCCTGGACGCGCTCACCGGCCGGCTGCTCGCCGCGCACGCGCGGGCGTTGCCGGACACCCCTGCGCTGGACCTCATCGTCCCCGCGCTGGTCGAGTCGATCAACGGCCGGTTGACCCGGTTGGACCGGGCGACCGCCGAGCGGCTGCCTCGCCCGCCGTTGGCGCTGCCCGCGGGTCTCGGGTCCGACCGGCTGCGCGCGGTACGCGCCGCGGTGGCCGCGGGTGCGGCGCTGCCGACGAAGCTGGCGCACTTCTACGAGGTGCTGGGCGCGACACCGGCCGACGCCGGACCGACCCTGACCGCCGTCGGCGCTTCGCCCGCAGCGACCGCCGCCTGGCTGACCGCCGCTGGTACGGACGCCGGCCCCGCCGCGCACGCCTTCCTGCGGGAGTTGATCCGTGACGGAGGGGGCCCGGTGCCCTGCCCGACGCCGATCAGCGTGTTCGAGCGGGCCTGGGTGCTCAGCGGGCTGCGCCGCGCCGGTGTCCCGGTCAATCCGCCGGAGACCGTGCTGCGCACCCTGGCCGCCGCGACCGGCGCCGAGGGCGTCGCCACCGGCGAGGGACTGCCGACCGACGCCGACACCACCTCGGTCACGCTTTACGCGCTGGCCCGGCTCGGCCGCCGTGCCGACCCGGCCAGCCTGTGGGCGTACGAGACGGCGGACGGCTTCTGCACCTGGCCGGGGAGCGAGGACGGCTTCTCGGTCACCACCAACGCGCACGTGCTGGACGCGTTCGGCCAGCACGTGACCGCACACCCCGGCGCGGACGCCCGATACCACCGGACGGTCGAGCGGCTCAGCGCCGTGCTGCCGGCACACCAGCTCGCCGACGGCCCCTGGCAGGACCGGTGGCACGCGTCGCCGTACTACGCCACCGCCTGCTGCGTGCTGGCGCTGGCCGAGTTCGGGCGGGGTGCGGCCGCCGCCGAGGCGGTGGACCGGGCGGCCGGCTGGGTGCTGAACACCCAGCGCGCGGACGGCTCGTGGGGGCGGTGGGACGGCACCGCCGAGGAGACCGCGTACGCCCTCCAGGTGCTGTTGGCGGTGCCGACGACGGTGCCCCGGGTGGACGACGCGGTGGCCCGTGGACACGCCTACCTGCACGAATCCGGCACCCGGGAGCACCCTCCACTGTGGTATGGCAAGGAGCTGTACTGTCCGACCGTGATCGTTCGTGCCGCGGTACTCGCGGCCTGCCGGTTGGCCGGCGCTCGTGCCTCCGGGGTGGACCGATCGGTGGTGGATTGCGGTTACCAGGTAACAAAAACAGCAACTTGAGGGGTTGTGTGGACACTGCTAGCGTACGCAGAGCCTCGGTCCCGGATGCCCCGCCGCGGTGGGACGTCGCCCCCTCTGATCATTCGTTGATGAGCTGAGTCAACGCCCAGCCTGGGACGGTTCAATGCGTTCTCGCGGTACGAGTATCCGCACCAAGGTTGTCGCCCTGCTGCTCTCCCTGATCGCGCTCTGGATGTTCGCGGCATGGGTGACCCTGCGCGACGGCTTCAACCTGCTCGGTGTCCAGTTGCTCAACAGCAAGGTCTACACCCCGAGCGAGCCGCTGTTGCAGGAGCTCCAGGTGGAGCGGCGGTTGACCCAGGCGTACCTGAGCAACCCCGAGGCCGCGCAGCGGACGGCGCTCGAGGCCGAGCAGCGCAAGACTGCGGAGCTGGCCGCCGACTTTGCCGTCTCGGTGCGCAACTGGCAGGTCGACATCGCCGGCAGCTCCGCACTGGACACCCAGCTCGGCTCGACGATCGCTCAGATCAACGCGCTGGAGCAGACCCGCGCCGAGGTGCTGGACCGCAAGATCGACCGGATCGCCGCCGCCGAGGCGTACACCGGCGCGATCGAGTCGATCTTTCAGATCTACGACGTGACGGGCAGCCTGGACGACAAGCAGATCGCCGGCGAGGCCGCGGCCCTGATCCAGCTCAACCGGATGAAGGAGCTGATCTCCCAGGAGGACGCGCTGCTCAGCGGCCTCTTCGGCAACGGCCGGATGAGCGGCGCCGAGTACGCCCGCTACGTCGCGCTGGTCGGCTCGGAGCGGTTCCTCGGTGAGGAGACCCGGGTTCGGCTCGCCGACGCCGACCAGCGCCGCTACCAGCAGCTCGTCGAGGGTGAGGCGTTCACCAGACTGCGCGCCGTGCAGGACAGCATCATCCGTGAGGGCCGGCCGTCGACCCAGCTACCGATCGGCGCCGAGCAGTGGCGCGGCACGGTCGAGCCGGCGATGGCCGAGGTGAACGACGCCGTGACCGCCGGCGGCGAGGGCATCGTGGATCGCGCCACCGGCGTGGCCGTGATGGTCGTCGTCCGACTGGTGCTCGCCACCGGTCTGGGCCTGCTCGCCGTCATCGCCTCCGTCGTCGTCTCGATCACCACCGCGCGGAACCTGCTGCGCCAGCTGGACCGGCTGCGGGAGGCCGCCTGGCAGCTCGCCGACGAGCGGCTGCCCCGGGTGGTGGAGCGGCTCGGGCGCGGCGAGGAGGTCGACGTGGCCACCGAGGCGCCCCCGCTGGAGTTCGGCACCGACGAGATCGGCCAGGTCGGCAAGGCGTTCAACGCCGTTCAGGAGACCGCCCTGCGGACCGCCGTCGAGCAGGCCGACCTGCGTCGCAACGTCCGCGAGGTCTTCCTGAGCCTGGCCCGGCGCACGCAGGCGCTCGTCCACCGCCAGCTCACCCTGCTCGACGCGATGGAGCGCCGCGAACACGACGCGGAGGAGCTGGAGGACCTGTTCCGGGTCGACCACCTGGCCACCCGGATGCGGCGCAACGCGGAAAACCTGATCGTGCTCTCCGGCTCCACCCCCGGTCGGGCCTGGCGGCGCAACGTCCCGATGGTCGACGTGGTGCGCGGTGCGGTGGCCGAGGTGGAGGACTACACCCGGGTCAACGTGCTGCCGCTCGGGCCGGTGTCGCTCGCCGGCCGCGCGGTCGGCGACGTCATCCACCTGCTCGCCGAGCTGATCGAGAACGGCCTGTCGTTCTCTCCGCCGCACACCACAGTGGAGGTCCGCGGCCAGTTGGTCTCCAACGGGTTCGCCATCGAGATCGAGGACCGCGGCCTGGGCATGAGCGAGGAGGACCTGGCCGCGGCGAACCACCGGATCGTGGACCAGTCCGAGCTGAACCTCGCCAACGCCGCCCGCCTCGGGCTGTACGTGGTGAGCCGGCTGACCGAACGGCACGGCGTACGGGTACGGCTCAAGGAGTCCGCGTACGGCGGCACCACAGCTGTGGTGCTGATCCCGCTGGAGCTGGTCACCGAGGCCGGCGCCTCCCCGGAGGACTCGGGCTCGTTCCGGGCCGGCTCGGCCATCGCGCTGCCGTCGACGCCCGCCACCGACACCGGCCGTCCGGCGACCCTCGCACCGGTCGCGCTCGCCGCACCGACGACCACCGCACCGACGACCACCGCGCCCGAGGTAGCGGTGACGTCGGCGGCGCCGATGCCTTCCGACACCACCAGCCCGACGGACGAGGGGGCCGAGGCGGACAGCGTTCTCCCCACCCGACAGCGGACCACCCCGGCGACCGGCGCACCCGACCTGCCCACCCGGGCCCGGCGCGGCGCGGGTCAGCCAGCCCTGGAAGCTCCGACCGTGCCCACCGGCCTGCCCGCCGTCGACCGGGCCCGCGCGGAGGCCCACGACGCAGCTCCGGTCGCGGCCGGCGACGGTGGTCCGGTGCCCGCCCGCGCCGAAGCGGAGCGGACCGACTCGGGCCTGCCCGTCCGGGTCCGACAGGCGAACATCGTTCCCGAGCTGCGAGACGACCCGGCGGTATCCGAGACCGACGACGAGGATGTGGTGCGCCCACCGGAGCAGGTTCGCCGGATGATGAGCTCCTACCAGACCGGTACCCGGCGTGGTCGCACCGACGCGGCTCGGCTGCTCGGCGGCGCCTCCGGCGCCCCGGCGGCAACGCCGTCCGAGCCGACCGACGAGGATCCACAAGTGACCTGACCGAGCACCGACGCGGGTTCCCGCGCGGTGTGACGGTCAAGCCCCAGACGAACACGGCGCACAGCCGGGCGAGAAGAGGACGACGAAGTGACCCAGAAGACGGCTTCGAGTGCCGACCTGACGTGGTTGCTGGATGACCTGGTGGGCCGGGTGAAGCAGGCCGAACACGCGGTCGCGCTCTCCACCGACGGCCTCTTGATGGCCTCCTCCCAGGGGTTGAGCCGGGACGACGGCGAGCACCTCGCAGCGATGGCCGCCGGCATCCAGAGCCTCGCCCGAGGCGCCGGCAAGCGTTTCGGGGGCGGGCAGGTGCAGCAGACCATCATCGAGATGCAGTCGTCGTTCCTGTTCGTCACCGCGGCCGGCCGCAACGCCTGCCTGGCAGTGCTGGCCAGCGAGGATGCCGACGTCGGCCTGATCGCCTACGAGATGGCGATGCTTGTCACCCGCGTCGGCAAGTACGTCGCATCGCCGTCGCGCGGCACTGATCAGCAGGTCGGCGAGAGGTAGCGGCGATGACGGTCCAGGGGGAGTCCGCAGACCATCAGTGGGTGGATGACCATGCGGGTCCGGTGGTGCGCCCGTACGCGGTGACGCGCGGTCGGGCCCGCCCGGTCACCGGCACCTTCGACCTGATCTCCCTGGTCACGGCGACCCGAGCCGAGGTCACGCCCGAGGTCGGTCTCGGTCCCGAGCATTTGGCGATCGTCGGGCTGTGTCAGCGCATACAGTCCGTCGCCGAGATCGCCGCCCATCTCGACCTGCCAGTGGGCACCATCCGGGTGCTTCTCGGTGATCTCGCAGCCCGCAACCTGGTGCAGGTCCGCGAGCCGCAGACCACGGCCGGTCTTCCCGACAACAGCATCTTCGAGGCGGTAATCAATGGACTACGGGCACTCTGACCGGCCGGCGGGAGCGACGCCACTGCCCACCGCGATCAAGATCCTGGTCGCGGGCGGCTTCGGCGTGGGCAAGACGACCATGGTTGGCGCGGTCAGCGAAACCCGGCCGTTGCGCACCGAGGAGGTGCTGACGGAGTCGGGCGTCGGCATCGACGACCTGTCCGGGGTGGAGGGCAAGACCACCACCACCGTGGCCATGGATTTCGGTCGGATCACCATCAGCGACGATCTGGTGCTGTACCTGTTCGGTACGCCGGGGCAGGACCGGTTCTGGTTCGTCTGGGACGAGTTGGCATTGGGCGCGATCGGCGCGGTGGTGCTGGCCGACACCCGCCGCCTCGCCGACTGCTTCCCCTCGATCGACTACTTCGAGGGTCGGGGCACGCCCTTCGTGGTGGCGGTGAACTGCTTCCAGGGCGCTCGGACGTACCGGCTGGACGAGGTGCAGGCCGCGCTGAACCTGGACCCGGGTGTGCCGGTGCTGCTCTGCGACGCCCGGCAGCGGGAGTCCAGCAAGGAGGTGCTCGTCACGCTGATGGAGCACGCCATGAAGACCCGCGAGGCCCGCCGTCGCGCCGCCAGCGGAGACTGACCAGGGTTTTTTTCGGGGAGGGTGTCCGGAACGCCGTCGGCCGATCGTCATTCTGGTGATACCCCGAGAAACCAGGGAGCGACCAGATGAAGTACATGATGTTCGTGTGCAGCGACGCCGAGCCGGACACCGACCCCACCGCGCTACCCGACATCCACAAGTGGGTGGCGGAGAACGACTCTCGGGGCCGCCGTTTGACCGGCAACGTGCTGGCGTCGACGAGCGCGGCCACCACCGTCCGGGTGCGCGACGGTGAACTGCTCGTCTCCGAGGGCCCGTTCGCGGAGACCGCCGAGGTGATCGTGGGCTTCGACCTGCTCGACTGCGCCGACCTGGACGAGGCGATCGAGGTGGCCCGCACCCACCCGATGGCCCGCGAGGGTCGACTGGAGTTGCGCCCGTTCGCGGCCCTGCCCGACTGACGGAGGTGTCCACCTCGCAGCGCCGGCCGATGCGCACCCAGGCACCGGCCGGCGTGGCGGCGGAGGCCGTCGCGGCCGCCAGCGTCGAGGCGTACCCCCGGATCGTCGCGACCCTGATCCGGGTGACCGGGGACTGGGCGTTGGCCGAGGACTGCGCCCAGGAGTCGTTGACCGTCGCGCTGGAGCGTTGGCCCGCCGACGGTGTGCCGGCCAACCCGGGCGGTTGGCTCATGACTGTGGCACGCAACCGGGCGATCGACGTGCTGCGCCGGGAGACCATGGAGCGGCGCAAGCTGCACGACCTGGCGTTGCTCACGCCGGACGACGCGCAACCCGAGCCCGAGGTGGGGCAGGACGTGGTGGACGACCGGCTGCGACTCATCTTCACCTGCTGCCACCCGGCGCTCGCGATCGACGCCCGGGTGGCGCTGACGCTGCGAACGGTCTGCGGCGTGCCGACCGCTGACATCGCCCGGCTCCTGCTGGTCAGCGAATCGACGATGACCCGCCGGTTGACCCGGGCCCGCACCCGCATCGCCCAGGCCGGCATCCCGTACCGGGTGCCGAGCGGGCCGGCGCTGACCGAGCGGCTGCCCGGTGTCCTCGCCGTGCTGTACCTGCTGTTCACCCGGGGCTACGTCGCCGACGGCGAACCGGCCTTCGCCGACGAGGCGGTCCGGCTGGCCCGGCTGCTCGACCGGCTGATGCCCGAGCAGTCCGAGGTGGCCGCGCTGCTGGCGCTGTTCCTGTTTCAACACTCCCGTCGGGACGCCCGCCGCGACGCCGCCGGCACCCTGCTCACCCTGCAACGGCAGGACCGCGACAGGTGGGACCGTGCGGCCATCGCCGAGGGCCTGGCCGCCCTCGATCGGGTACGCCACGACGGGCCGTACGCGTGGCAGGCCCGGATCGCCGCCTGCCACGCCACCGCCGTCTCGGCCGACGACACCGACTGGCCGACCATCGCGCGGGCCTACGACGCGCTGGCCGACATCCGCCCCTCGCCGGTGATCGCGGTCAACCGCGCGGTCGCGCACGGGTACGCGTACGGGCCGGACGCCGGGCTGGTTCTGCTCGACGCGGCGCGAGCCGGGGGCGGGCTGGACGGCTACCCGCTCGCCGTGGCGGTGGAGGCCGACCTGGTGGCCCGAGAAGGTGACCGGACACGCGCGGCCACGCTGTTCCGGGAGGCGGCGGCGATGGTGGGCTCGGCGGTCGAGCGCCGGGCGCTGCTGGACCGGGCGGCCGAACTCGCACCCTAGACGATCGCGTTGGGTCTTGTGCGTCTGATGGTCCGACCGTGCCGAAGACGCCGGTCGGCGCATCGGAGAGGGCAAGGTGAATCTTGGACACTTTCCGTCTTCAGCTAACGGAAACTGTCCAAGATCTCAGCTTCGGAAGGTGGCGCGGCCCGGGCCGCGCCGGGAACCTCTCAGGGGTTCAGCCGCGCTTGACCATCTTCAGGAATCGGGACCAGGCCGCGGGGTCGAAGGCGAGCGCCGGACCGGCCGGGTCCTTGGAGTCACGTACGCCGATGACGCCGGCGAGGTTGGAGGTTGAGGGACTGCGCCCGCGACAGGGCGCCGTCGCGAATACGTTCCCACCGCCGGTCCAGCGGAGCAACGTCGGTGGCCTTGTCGATGAGCTGCGCTTGCGCCTGGCTGTCGACGTGCGCGACCCGTGCCCCGTCCGGCATCTCGGCCACTGTGAACGGCCCGAGTCATGCCACCAGGATCGGTACGCTGTACTTCTGGATGCGGTCGTCCCGGGTGACCAGGGTCAGTCCTTCGTGCAGGGCCTGCGCGACCAGCATCCGGTCGAAGGGATCCCGGTGGATCAGCGGCAGCCGACCAGCCACGATAGCGTGATCGTGGCGGATCGGGAGTTCCCGCAGTTCGGCGTCACGGATCCGTTCGGCGAGGTCGGCCGGGCCGGCCAACTTGCCCAGCGACTGTTTGATCGCGACCTCCCACAGCGTGACCGGGCTCAGGTACACATCGGGTTCGGTATCGATGCGGTCCTTGATGTCAGTGGCGAGGACCGGGTCGTCGGTCAGCCACCAGAGCACCACGTGCGTGTCGAGCAAGAGCCTCATCCGGACAGCCCGAAGTCGCGAGCAATCTCGTCGTTGACCTCGTCGGAATCCCAGTCACCGGTGAGATCCAGTGCACCGCGCAGAGACCCGCGACCGGTGCGTGTCGTACGACGAAGAGGAATGACCTTGGCGACCGGGTTACCAGCCCGGCTGATCACGATCTCCTCGCCGTGCTCGACCCGTTCGATGATGCGTGACAGGTTCGTCTTCGCGTCGTGGATGTTGAACTGCGCCGCAGCTTCACCGGCCACCGTGGCACCTCCTTAGCTAAGAGGTTAGCCCGTGGCGGGGCCCGGCACGAGGAGCGACCCGGGAACGACGCAGGCTCCCTCCCGCCGAGGGGGCGGGAGGGAGCCTGGTGACGTCGGTACGTCAGTTGGCGATCATGCGGCGCAGCACGTACTGAAGGATGCCGCCGTGCCGGTAGTAGTCCGCCTCACCGGGGGTGTCGATCCGCACCACGGCGTCGAACTCGACACCGGTGTCCGTGCTGACCTGCACGGTACGCGGGGTCTCACCGTCGTTCAGGGCGGTCACCCCGGTGATGGTGAACGTCTCGGTGCCGATCAGGCCGAGCGACTCGGCGGTGACATCCACCGGGAACTGCAACGGCAGCACGCCCATCCCGATCAGGTTGGAGCGGTGGATCCGCTCGTACGACTCGGCGATGACCGCCCGGACGCCCAGCAGCATCGTGCCCTTGGCCGCCCAGTCCCGCGACGAGCCCGAGCCGTACTCCTTGCCGGCCAGCACGACCAGCGGGATGCCGGCCTCCTGGTAGGCCACGGAGGCGTCGTAGATCGAGGTCTGCTCGCCGGTGAGGTGATTGACGGTGAAGCCGCCCTCCACCCCCGGAACCAGCTGGTTGCGCAGCCGGATGTTGGCGAAGGTGCCCCGGATCATCACCTCGTGGTTGCCCCGGCGGGAACCGTACGAGTTGAACTCGTGGCGCGGCACGCCGTGCTCGGCGAGGTACGTGCCGGCCGGGGAGTCCGCCTTGATCGCGCCGGCCGGCGAGATGTGGTCGGTGGTCACCGAGTCACCCAGCTTGGCCAGCACCCGGGCGCCGGCGATGTCGACGACCGGGCTCGGCTCCTGCTGCATGCCCTCGAAGTACGGGGGCTTGCGCACGTAGGTGGAGTCGTTCTCCCAGGCGAACGTGTCGCCGGTCGGGGTCGGCAGCGACTGCCACCGCTCGTCGCCGGCGAAGACATCGGCGTACGCGGCGCTGAACCCGGTGGCACCGATCGCCTGGGCGATGACGTCCTGGATCTCGGCGCTGTTCGGCCAGATCTCCCGCAGGAAGACCGGGTTGCCCTCGGAGTCCTCACCGATCGGCTCGTTGGCCAGGTCGATGTCCATCGTGCCGGCCAGGGCGTACGCGACCACCAGCGGCGGAGACGCCAGGTAGTTCATCTTGACGTCCGGGTTGATCCGGCCCTCGAAGTTGCGGTTGCCGGAAAGCACCGAGACCACCGACAGGTCGTGCTCGTTGACCGCGGCGGACACCTCCTCGGGCAGCGGGCCCGAGTTGCCGATGCAGGTGGTGCAGCCGTAGCCGACCAGGTTGAAGCCGAGCTTGTCCAGGTACGGCGTGAGACCGGCCCGCTCGTAGTAGTCCATGACGACCTTCGAGCCCGGGGCCAGGGTGGTCTTCACCCACGGCTTGCGGGTCAGGCCCTTCTCCACCGCGTTGCGGGCCAGCAGCGCGGCACCGATCATCACCTGCGGGTTGGACGTGTTGGTGCAGGAGGTGATCGCCGCGATCACCACGGCGCCGTGGTCCAGCTCGTACTCGACGCCGTCCGCGCCGGTCACCCGGATCGGGTTGGTGGCCCGGCCGCCGGAGCCCACCGCCGCGGTCTCCAGGTCGCGCGGCTCGTCGGCCGGGTCGCTGTAGTCGTTGGCGGGCGGGTCGCTGGCCGGGAACGACTCGGCGCTGGCCTCGTCGGCCGGCCCGTTCGCGCCGCTCGGCAGCTCCTCGCGGGGCACACCCGGCTTGAGGTCACGCTCACCGACGGAGTCGTCGGCGACGTAGTCGGTAAGCGCCGAGCGGAACAGCGTCTTGGCGCTGCCCAGCGGCACCCGGTCCTGGGGGCGCTTCGGCCCGGCGAGCGACGGCTCGATGGAGCCGAGGTCCAGCTCCAGGCGCTCGGAGTACTCCGGCTCGGCGTCCGGGTCGTGCCAGAGGCCCTGCTCCTTGGCGTACGCCTCGACGAGCGCGACCTGCGCGGCGTCGCGGCCGGTCAGCTCCAGGTAGCGAATCGTCTCCGCGTCGATCGGGAAGATCGCCACGGTGGAGCCGTACTCCGGGGACATGTTGCCGATGGTGGCCCGGTTGGCCAGCGGCACGGCGCTCACGCCGGGGCCGTAGAACTCGACGAACTTGCCGACCACACCGTGCTTACGCAGCATCTCGGTGATGGTCAGCACCAGGTCGGTCGCGGTGGTGCCGGCCGGCATCTCACCGGAGAGCTTGAAGCCCACCACCCGGGGGATCAGCATGCTGACCGGCTGGCCGAGCATCGCGGCCTCGGCCTCGATGCCGCCGACGCCCCAGCCCAGCACACCCAGGCCGTTGACCATGGTGGTGTGCGAGTCGGTGCCGACCACCGTGTCCGGGTACGCCTGCATGACTCCAGACGATTCTGCGCGCGCCATGATCGTACGAGCCAGGTACTCGATGTTGACCTGGTGCACGATGCCGGTGCCCGGCGGGACGACCTTGAACTCGTTGAACGCGGTCTGGCCCCAGCGCAGGAACTGGTAGCGCTCCTTGTTGCGCTCGTACTCCAGCTCGACGTTGCGGGCGAACGCGTCCTCGCGGCCGAACAGGTCGGCGATGACCGAGTGGTCGATGACCAGCTCGGCCGGGGCGAGCGGGTTCACCTTGGTGGCGTCGCCGCCGAGGTCACGCACGGCCTCGCGCATGGTCGCCAGGTCGACCACGCAGGGCACGCCGGTGAAGTCCTGCATCAGCACCCGGGCCGGGGTGAACTGGATCTCCACACTCGGGTCGGCGGTGGAGTCCCACGCGCCGAGCTGCCGGATGTGGTCGGCGGTGATGTTCGCGCCGTCCTCGGTCCGCAGCAGGTTCTCCAGCAGGATCTTCAGGCTGTACGGCAACCGGGCGTGGCCGACCACCTTGTCGATCTTGAAAATCTCGTAGCTCGCGTCTCCGACGCGTAGCTGGGTCTTCGCACCGAAGGTGTCGAGGCTCGCCACGTCGTACTCCTTCACACCAGCGACCGTGAGTAGTCCTGAGCAGTCTGTCGCACCGGTCGGGGTGCCGCCGAGGTTAGGTGACACTTACCGCCCGATTCCGCTTCCAACAAAACCGTACGTCCGTCTTGCTACATACGCAACCCGGCGTCACGGGCTGGGCGGCCCGCATCGGCCCCGGCGACTGCCCGGCGTCGGCCCGGCGTTGCCCCCGGCGCCGGCACCGCGACTGCCCGCGTCGTCAGATTGGCGAGGTAGGGTCGGGGCCGATTCGGAAGGGGTGCCGAGTGATCGACGTTCAGCACTGGCTCTCGGCGCTGCCTCCGGGCGTGATCTACCTGATCGTCGCCGGGGTGATCGGCGTGGAGAGCATGGGCGTCCCGCTGCCCGGCGAGATCGTCCTGGTCAGCTCCGCCCTGCTCGCCGCCGCCGGAGTGGTGGAGCCGGAGTGGGTGGCCAGCGCGGCGGCGTTCGGCGCCATCGTCGGCGACTCCGTCGGGTACGCCGTCGGCCGACGCGGCGGCCGTCCACTGCTCGCCCGGCTGGGCAGACGGTTCCCCAAGCACCTCGGCCCGGCGCAGCTCGCCCGTGCCGAACAGAGCTTCGCGCGGCACGGGATCTGGGCGGTCTTCTTCGGCCGGTTCGTGGCACTGCTGCGGATCCTGGCCGGCCCGCTCGCCGGTGCGCTGCACGTGCCGTACCGCCGCTTCCTGCTGGCCAACGCGGCCGGCGGGCTGGTCTGGGCCTTCGGCACGACGTACCTGCTGTACTCGGTTGGCCGCGCGGCCGAACACTGGCTGAAGGACATCTCCTGGGCCGGGCTGGTCCTCGCGGTGCTCGCCGGCCTCGGCAGCACCTGGTGGCTGCGCCGCCGCGCGCACCGCCTGGCGTCGGCCGACGATGTCTCGGGCTCGGCGGCGGCCGGTGGCGTCTCTGGCGTGGAGTCGGCCGGCGGTGCCTCTGCCGTGGAGTCGGCTGGCGGCGCCTCGGGCCTGGGGGCGGCTGGCGGTGTCTCTGACCTGGGGGCGGGCGAGGTGGCGCGCGGCGGTCGGTCGGCTGCGGTGGCTTCCGGCGACGATCCGATCCGCGCGGGCAAAAAGCACTGACCTCAGGGCACTGACCTCAGGGCACTGACCTCAGGGCAGCCGAAGGGCCGGGCCCCGTGGTGGGGTCCGGCCCTTCGGCGTTGGGTGGTGCTCAGCTGGTGGCGTAGCCGCGGGTGGCGATCCAGTCGGCGAGGTGCTCGACGGTGACCTCGTAGGAGGCGGTGTTCGGGTCGGCGGAGTCGGCGATCTTGACGATGTTGCCGTTGTCGCGGTAGCCGACGACGCTGATGTAGTGCCCGCCCTCGAAGGAGTGGATACCACCGTCGGTGTCAGTGGTGGTGCCGGCGATGTTGGCGACCACGGCCCGGCCGTCGTCAACCGTCTTCACCACGTCGGCGCGCAGCTTGTCGGTCTGCTTGGTGTCAGCGGCGGGGGTGCTGATCTCCACGGACCGGTAGGCGTCGTTCTTGCCGGTCTCCTTGTTCAGCACCGGGGTGATGTCGTTGATGGAGTTGGTGCCGGCCTCGGTGGTGCCCATCTCCTTGGCCATGGCGTCGACGCTGATGTCCTTGCCCTGTACGGACAGGGCGTTGCGGGCGGCGGCGGGGCCGCAGTAGTAGAAGTTCGGCTGGGCTTCGTAGCGCACGCCCAGCTGACGCTCACCCGACGGCTTACGGTCGGTCTGGGTCTGCGAGGTGGGCTTGGCGTCCGACGCGGCGTACGCGGCGGTCACCGGGCCGGCGATGGCGCCGCCGGTGAAGGCGAGACCAGCAGCGGTCAGGGCGGTCTTACGGATCAGATCGGTACGCATGATGGCGTGCTCCTCTGCATCGGGGGTGCCGCACGGTGCTGCAACTGGGGGTCGGTGCGACCGTGCGGGGGAAGTTCACGGCAACGTCGGCGATCCGGGGGGACCTGCTCGGGCGTTGCGGGGGATGTAACCGGGGCGGCCGGTCGGGTGTTCCCGGCGGCTGCCGCGCCTCACGACCTGGACAGTCGCGGTGGCGTGCCAGGTATAACGACCCCGCCCGGCCCCCGATTCCGCCCCCGGAGTGGCCCCGACCACCCGACACCCCAGGCCAAACCCGACAATCCACCCACCCCGCTGACCTGGCCAACCGGACACCACGGCCATCACGGGGTGATCGACTCGGCTTCCTGGAAGTCGCGGTGTCCGGGTGCCGGGGATACCCCGACACCATGAAAACCGAGTGGATCATGTTGTTCTGCGGGGTTCGTGCGTACCCCGACCGAAGGGGCAAAGGGTCGTGCGGCCCAGTCCGGCCAGGAGGCGGCGGCGCCCGTTCGCCCGCCCGGCCCCCGATTCGCACCGAGGTACCCCCAACCACCTGACATTCCGTAACGAACCCGACAGGTCGCGAACCTAGGCGCTCACCGCGTACGACGCCCACAACCACCCGAGGCCCAGCCCGAGCGCCTGGTAAACCGGCGAGGAGGCAGCGCGCCGTGCGGACCGCCGCATGATCGTGCTCGATCCAGGAAAGAGGCCCCTCCCCACGCGGAGGAGGCCGCTACAACAAGGATCGAGCACGATCATGCGCGGGCGCGCCACCTGGAAACGGCACAGCGCAGGTCAGGTCGCGTCGAGTAGCTCCAGGACCGCGTCGCGGGCGGCCAGTACGGCTGTCTCGGATTGCGGGCCGTGGTCGAGGATGTCGAAGGAGTGCTGCCCGTCCGGCACCTCGATCACCCGCATCGGCCAATCTTGGGCGGTTGCCGCCGGGAGGAACGCGTCGATGCCGGCCAGGACCGGTGGGATGTCCTGGCCGGCCCGGGTCAGCACCAGTGGCACGCCAGTGCCGGATTCGAGGGCTTCGACCGGCAGGAACCGAGGGTCGACCTCCCAACCGGGGAACGGGATGAGCAGCGGGTACGTCAGTGCGATCCCGCGTAGCCAGGGCGGCGGGACGCGGAGCCAGTCGGCCGCGAAGAGGCCGCCGCCGGAGAAGAACCACAGCACCACCCGCTCGGAGTCGACCCGTGGATCGGCGCGGACCTGCTCGACCATCGCGGCGATGTCGTCGGCTGCGGCGGGCAGCGCCGACAGTTCGGACACCTGGTAGCTGACCAGCGCGGTGACCACGCCGCTCGCGGCGAGCAGTGCGCCGTAGCCGCGGTAGAGCAGCCAGTCGCGAGGGTCGGGTGCGTCGGGCGGCAGCGGAGCGCCGTGCACCACCACGACTGCGGGTGCGGGACCGGTGTGGGTGGGCAGGTGCAGGTCGACGTTGCCGTGTCGTTCGACCGGCGCGGCCGGAGTGGACAGGACGAAGGGCCGTTGCGCTACGGGCGTCGTCATCTGCCCATGGTATCGATCATCAATCGGCCCGGATGACCCGACGACGATCTACAGGGGACGGTTGTCAGGCCGGGTCGCTGGGCTTCGCGGCGTCGCTGGCCTGGGCGTGTCGCTCCAGTAGCCGCTGCCGGATCTCCTCCGGGGTGTACGCGCGTCGACGCCGTTCGGCCCGCGCGATGACCACGCCGGAGGCCGCGACGCCGGCGAGACCGGCCAGCCCGAGAACCTTCCACCACCGCATTCGTTGCCGCATCGGCCTAGGCTAGACCCTCATGAGCATCAGCCTGGATGAGGCCGTCGAGTTGACCCGCACCGGTGACGTGTGGGTGTTCCGGGGTCGCAGCGCGCCGGACCGGGCGATCCAGTTCACCACCAACAGCCCGGTGAACCATGTCGGAATGGCGGTGGTGTTGGACGACATGCCGCCGCTGATGTGGCACGCGGAGCTGGGCAGGTCGTTGCCGGACCTGTGGTCGGGCACCCACCAGCGGGGCGTCCAGCTGCACGACCTGCGGGACGCGGTCTGCGTGTGGGCCAACCGGTACGGCCAACGGGCCTGGCTGCGGCAGCTCGACCCGCCTGCCGACGGGGAAATGGAACGGGCGGTGCTGCGGACGATCGCGCGGTTGGACGGCACGCCGTTCCCGTCGACCGCCCAGTTGGCGTGGCGCTGGGCGCGCGGTCGGGTGCCGGCGCTGCCACGTCCCGGCCGGCTGTCCGCGCTGGCGCGCCCGATCAGGCTGCCCGCATTGCCGCGCCCCGGCTGGCCAGCACTGGCCCCCCGGCCAACCCCCACCAACTCACCCAACGCGACCGGCGCAGCCAACGCGACCGGCTCACCCAACGCGGCCAACGCGACCGGCTCGGCCAACTCACCCAACCCGACCGGGTCGGCGGGCTCCACCAGGGCCGCCAGTCCGGCCGGATCAGCGAAAGAGCGTGACCGGGCGCTGGAGACGGCGTACTGCGCCGAGGTGGTGGCGGTGACCTATGAGGCCATGGGTCTGCTGCCGGCGGGCCGGCGTCCAAACTGGTATGACCCGGGGCGGTTCTGGAGTGGAGACGACCTCGGCCTGGCCGCCGACGCCCGGTTGGGTTCGGAGATCGAGGTTCGGGTGCCCCCGCGCTGAGGTTTGACCTGGGCGATGACCGGCAATTGCTGTGACCGTGAACGCCTCCACGGATCTTGACACGCTGGCCGACTTCTTCGACCGGTACGGCGTGGCGCTGACCTCCGGCGATCTGCCGGCCATCGCCGGCTGTTACGCCCTGCCGGGGTTGGTGGTGGCCGACACCTACAGCTTCTCGTTCACGTCCGCGGCCGCGGTGGCGCTGTCCTTCGTGGGTGCCGCGCCCGACTACCAGGACCGGGAACTGGTCGCGGCCCATGCTCGCATCGGGGACGTGCAGCCGGTGTCCGCGCTGCTGACGATGGTGGCGGTGGAGTGGGAGTTCCTGGACAGTCGGGGGCAGGCGGTGCCGGGCGAGCGGTACCGCTACCTGCTGCGTATCTCGGATGAGGGACCACTGATCTGCACGGTCGTCCGGACGGGCTGACCGACCGGGGCCGGTCGGCCCGATCCGTACCCGCCCGGTTTCCGGTCCGTGCGGCGCTGGCTACGCTGTCGCGTCGGTGGGGGACGAGGGGAGACCTGATGGCGGTGCGGCCGGAGGGTGCGGCAGATTCGCGTTCGGCGCGGGTGTTGGCGTCGGTGCCGTGGATCGTGGTGCTGCTCGGTGTGTGCGCGCTGGTGGTGCTCCTGGTGGTCGCGCTGCTGTCGTTCCGGACCAGGGAGCGGGACGCCCCGTCGCAGGCCGCGCCTCCGGCGTTCCTGCCGACCGTGCCGGCCGCCGCGTCGGCCACCGGTGGGCCGACCCCGGTCGGTGTGGAGCGGCGCTCGGCGTCGCCGCGCCCGTCGCGTAGTAGCCGGACGCCGTCGCCGCGGGCCACCGTGACCGCCTCGCCGACTTCGGGTCGGACGAGCGCCCTGACGGCGCCGACGGCATCGGCGGACGGCACGGTCAGCGCCAGGTACCAGGTCGGTTCGAACGGCTGGGACGGGGACGCGGCGGTGCTGTCGATCGCCAACAAGTCGAGCCGGTCGGTGGACTGGCAGGTGGAGTTGACGTTCGACGACGACACGTGGGCTCTGCGAGTTCTTGATGATTCGGGCGTCTCGGTGCGGGGGCGCGGGCACGGGGAGTTCGTGTTGCGCGGCACCCGTTCGCTGGAACCGGGTGACTCTCGGACGCTGCGGCTGCGCGTCGGCTGGGGTGAGTCGGCGCAGCGACCGCTCAAGTGCACGATCAACGGGGTCGACTGCCGGATCGGCTGAGCTGGAGTCGGGTCGGTGGCCCGGGGGCGTCGCGCCGCCGAGGCTTCCCGGCCCGGCCGCCGATCGCTACGCTGCGCGGACGGTTCGCTGAAGGAGGTACATGTCCGGCATGCGCCGTGTTCCGCGCCCGCCGCACGGCCCGGTCGCGATCGCCACGTCGCCCTGGATCGTGGTGGGTGCCGGTGTCGTCGTGATGGTGGTCCTGCTCTTCGTGGCCCTGGGCGCGTACCGGGGACGTAGCCCCGCGCCGGACGGTGCGCAACCGCCGGCGCTGCCGGTGCCGTCCGCGGTGGTGGCGCCGAGCGTGCCCACGTCGGTGCCGTCTCCGGTGCCGGCGCGGCCGGGGGTGTCCGGGCGGGCGAGCGGGCTGCCGCCGAGCGCCGCAACTGGCTCCGGTTCACCGTCGGCCGGCCCGACTGTCGCTCCGACCGGAAGGCCGACGGCGACGGGGTCGCCGAGCCGGGCGGCGCAGCCGGCGATGACCGGGCGGTACCGGGTGGTGCAGAGCTTCGACGGGGGTTTCATCGGCGAGGTGTCGATGGTGAACACATCCGCGCTGAGCCGTGGGTGGACGGTGCGGTTGGAGTTCTCCGGTGGGCGGCTGGTGACCGCCTGGGTGGAGGGCGTCCCGCAGGGGACGATCCAGCAGCGTGCCGACGGCTTCACGTACGTCAGCGGGGTTGACGTGTCGCCCGGCGGTTCGGTGTCGTTGCGGTTCCACATGGAGCGGGCGTCGCACACACCTCGGGAGTGCACGGTGGACGGGGTGCGCTGCGGCGGGCTCTGACTGGCGCTTCCGCAAGGATGCTGCTTTGTTGCGACTATGTTTGCAAGGTATTGCAGAATGTTTCGGCAAGGGTTAGCGTGCGGCCAATCAGCGACCAGAGGAAGGCGTCGATGAAACCCCCGCCGATACCGCGTACCGCCCTGCTGGCCCTTGCGTCCCTGCTCACCATCACGCTCGTCGGCGCTCCGGTCGCCGTGCAACCCGCCGCCGCGGGCCCCCAGCTGTCCGATCGCGCCCCACTTGCGACCGGCGGCGCTACCCAGTGGCGCGACGAACCCACCGCCGAGGCGCTGCTGAAGGCCGGCGGCAACTCCGCCCGAGCCGAGCAGTTCTACTTCGTGCTGCCGGACCGGTTCGCCAACGGAGACCCCCGCAACGACCGGGGTGGCCTCACCGGCGACCGGCTGCAGACCGGCCTCGACCCCACCGACAAAGGCTTCTACCACGGCGGCGACCTCAAGGGCGTCATCGACAAGCTCGACTACATCCAGGGGATGGGCACCACTGCCATCTGGCTCGCCCCGATCTTCAAGAACCGGCCGGTGCAGGGCACCGGCAACGACATCTCGGCCGGCTACCACGGCTACTGGATCACCGACTTCACCCAGGTGGACCCGCACTTCGGCACCATGGAGGAGATGAAGCGGCTGGTCAAGCTCGCCCACCAGCGCGGCATCAAGATCTACCTCGATGTGATCGTCAACCACACCGCCGACGTCATCAAGTACGCCGAGGACAAGTACGCCTACGTGGACAAGGCGACCTCGCCGTACACCGACGCGCAGGGGCGGGCGTTCGAGGACCGCAACTACGCCGACGGCAGCCGCGCGTTCCCGCCGGTCGACAGGGAGTCCTTCCCGTACACGCCCACGTTCGCCGAACCGAAGGACGCGAGCGTCAAGGTCCCGGCCTGGCTGAACGACGCCACCATGTACCACAACCGGGGTGACTCCACCTTCGCTGGCGAGAACAGCGAGTACGGCGACTTCTTCGGCCTCGACGACCTGTGGACCGAGCGTCCCGAGGTGGTCCGGGGGCTGACCAAGGCGTACGGGGACTGGATCGGCGCGACAGGCGTCGACGGGTTCCGGTTGGACACCGTGAAGCACGTCAACATGGACTTCTGGCCGCAGTTCAGCCAGGGCATCGAGCGGGCCGCCGAGAAGGCCGGCAAGAAGGACTTCTTCATGTTCGGCGAGGTGTACAGCGCCGACCCGGAGATCAGCTCCAGCTACGTCCGGCAGGGTGGCCTGCCGGCCACCCTCGACTTCGCCTTCCAGGAGGCCGCGCGGGGATTCACCGCGGGCGCCGGTTCGGCGAAGGCACTCGCCGACGTGTACGCCCGCGACGACCTCTACGCGGCCCGGGAGACCGACGCGGGCCGGTTGACCACCTTCCTCGGCAACCACGACATGGGCCGGATCGGCTCGTTCATCGCCAATGGCGGCACCGACCCGGCCAGCCACCTGCGTCGCGACCAGCTCGCCCACCAGTTGATGTTCCTGACCCGTGGCCAGCCGGTGGTCTACTCCGGCGACGAACAGGGCTTCACCGGCCCGGGTGGGGACAAGGACGCCCGCCAGGACATGTTCGCGTCGAAGGTCCCCGACTACCTCGACGACGACCTGCTCGGCACCGACCGCACCCACGCCAGCGACCAGTTCGACAGTGCCCACCCGCTGTACCGGACCATCGCCGACCTGGGCCGGCTGCGCCAGGCACACCCGGCGCTGCGCGACGGAGTGCAGGTCACCCGGTACGCGGCCGACGGGCCGGGCGTCTTCGCCGCCTCCCGGATCGCCCCGGCCGACCGCACCGAGTACGTGGTGGCGGTGAACAACGCCGACACCGCGCAGACTGTCACGGTGGACACCTGGTCGGCCGGTGCCACCTTCACCGGCATCTACGGCGGCTCGGGCGCTACCCGGGCCGGCGACGACGGTGAACTGACCCTCACCGTGCCGCCGCTGTCGGCGGCGGTGTACCGGGCCGGCAGCCCGATCGCACCGGCGGCCGACAAGCCGACCATCACCATCACCAGCCCGGCCCCGGACGCGCTGGTCGCCACCCGGGCAGCGGTCACCGCCACGGTGACCGGCGACCCACTGGCCACCGTCACCGTCGCGGCCCGGGTGGCCGGCGGCCGGTGGACGCTGCTGGGCAGCGCCGACCACGCCCCGTACACCGTGCAGCACGACCTGACCGGCCTGGCCGGCGGCACCCGGGTCGAGTACAAGGCGGTGGTCCGCGACGGCCGGGGCCGGACCGCCACCGCCCGGTCCACCGCGACCGTCGGCACCCCGGCGCCGGGCAGCTCCCGGGAGTGGGCGGTGGTGCACTACCAGCGGCCCGCCGGCGGGTACGACGACTGGGGGCTGTACGCCTGGGGGGACATCGACCCGGCGTACGTCACCGAGTGGCCCAAGGGGCAGCCGTTCGCCGGGGAGGACTCCTACGGCCGGTTCGCCTGGGTGAAGCTCAAGCCGGGCGCGACGACGGCGAACTTCCTGGTGGTCGACAAGGCTGGTACGAAGGACGTCGCCCAGGACCGCAGCATCGACGTCACCCAGACCGGTGAGGTCTGGCTCAAGCAGGGCGACCCGGCGATCTACCCGACCAGGCAGGCGGCCACCGGCGAGCCGGACCCGCCGGTCGAGGAGGGCACCGCCGTGCTGCACTACCGGCGGGCCGACGGTAACTACGACGGCTGGGGCCTGCACCTGTGGGACGGCGCGGCCAACCCGACCGAGTGGTCCGCGCCGTTGAAGCCCGAGAGGACTGACGCATTCGGGGCGGTGTTCCGGGTGCCGCTGGCGGCCAACGCCACCGGCCTGAACTACATCATCCACCGGGGCGACACCAAGGACCTGCCCGACGACCAGCGGCTCGACTTCGCCAGCGCCGGCCGGGAGGTGTGGCTGCTCGCCGGCACGCCGGGCCGCCTGCTGCCGTCGACGGCCACCACCGCCAGCGGGGACACCGACATCAGCAAGCAGAAGGCGCACTGGATCGACAGGTCCACCGTGGCGTGGCAGACACCCCCGACCGACGGCAAGACGTACGCGCTGGTCGCCGCGCCCAACGGCGGGGTCAGCGTGGTCGACGGCGAGCTGACCGGCACGTACACCACGTTGCCGCTGCGGGCGCAGCGCAACGGGCTCACCGAGGCCCAACGCGACAGGTTCCCGCACCTGTGGTCGTACCGTAGCTTCGCCCTGGACCGGACGGCGCTGGCCAAGGTCCCGGCGGCGCTGCGCGGGCAGTTGCTGGTCACCGAACGCGACGCCGAGGGGGCGCTGCTCGCCGCGACCGGCGTGCAGATCCCCGGCGTGCTCGACGACCTGTACTCCCGGGCGGCCGACGCCACCCTCGGGCCCACCTTCGCGGGCCGGACGCCGAGCCTCGCGCTGTGGGCGCCGACCGCCCGGAGCGTGGCGCTGCACCTGTTCGACTCGCCCACCGCCACGCCGAAGACGGTGCCGATGCGGCGCGACGACCGCACCGGCGTCTGGTCGGTACGCGGTGACCACACCTGGACCGGCAAGTTCTACCGGTACGAGGTGCAAGCGTGGCAGCCGGCGGCGCAGCGGGTGGTCACCGCGTCGGTCACCGACCCCTACTCGGTGGCCCTCGCCGCGGACTCCACGCACAGCCAACTCGTCGACCTGAACGACCCGGCGCTGGCCCCTCCCGGGTGGCGCACGCTGCGCAAACCGGCACCGGTGCCGGCCGCGAAGGCGCAGATCACCGAGCTGTCCGTGCGGGACTTCTCCATCGCCGACGAGACCGTGCCGGCCGAGCGGCGGGGGACGTTCCTCGCGTTCACCGAGCCGAAGAGCGCCGGCATGACCCACCTGCGGGCGCTCGGCGACGCCGGGGTCACCCACCTGCACCTGCTACCGGCGTTCGACTTCGCGACCATTCCGGAGAAGCGGGCCGACCAGCGCCAGCCGGCCTGCGACCTGGCGGCGCTCCCGCCAGACTCGGCCGAGCAGCAGAAGTGTGTCGCGGCCGTCGCCGAAACCGACGGCTACAACTGGGGGTACGACCCGCTGCACTACACAGTGCCGGAGGGCGGCTACGCCGTCGACCCGGCCGGTGCGGCGCGCACCTCCGAGTTCCGGCGGATGGTCGCCGGGGCCAACGACGCCGGGCTGCGGGTGGTCATGGACGTGGTCTACAACCACACGTCGGCGGCCGGCACCGACCCGAAGTCGGTGCTCGACCAGATCGTGCCCGGCTACTACCACCGGCTCCTGGAGGACGGCACGGTGGCCAACTCCACCTGCTGCGCCAACACCGCCCCCGAGCACGCGATGATGGGCAAGCTGGTGGTCGACTCGCTGGTCACCTGGGCCAAGCAGTACAAGGTGGACGGTTTTCGGTTCGATCTGATGGGTCACCACCCGAAGGCGAACATCCTGGCCGTCCGCAAGGCCCTGGACAAGCTGACCGTCGCCCGCGACGGCGTGGACGGCCGGTCGATCCTGCTCTACGGCGAAGGCTGGACCTTCGGCGAGGTCGCCAACGACGCCCGTTTCGTGCAGGCCACCCAGGCCAACATGGCCGGCACCGGCATCGGCACCTTCAACGACCGGCTGCGCGACGCGGTGCGCGGCGGTGGACCGTTCGACGCCAACCCACGGGTGCAGGGCTTCGCCTCCGGCCTCTACACCGATCCGAACGGCGACCCGGTCAACGGGTCACCGGCCGAGCAGAAGGCCCGGCTGCTGCACGCCCACGACCTGATCAAGGTGGGGCTCACCGGCAACCTGCGCGGCTACCGGTTCACCGACACCGCCGGGCGGCAGGTCACCGGGGAGCAGGTCGACTACAACGGCTTTCCGGCCGGCTACACCGCGGCGCCGGGCGAGGCCGTCACCTACGCCGACGCGCACGACAACGAGATCCTGTACGACGCGTTGGCGTACAAACTGCCGCAGGCCACCACGGCGGCGGACCGTTCCCGGATGCAGGTGCTGGCACTGGGCACTGTGGTGCTGGGACAGGGAACCGGGTTCGTCACCGCCGGCACCGAACGGCTGCGGTCGAAGTCGCTGGACCGCAACTCGTACAACTCCGGTGACTGGTTCAACCAGATCCGCTGGGGCTGTGCACGCGGCAACGGGTTCGGCGCCGGTCTGCCCCCTGCGGCCGACAACGAGGACAAGTGGTCGTACGCGAAGCCGCTGCTGGCCGACCCGGCGCTGGTGCCGGGCTGCGACGCGATCAACACCACCGACGCCCGGTACGCCGAGTTGCTGCGCATCCGGGCTTCGTCGCCGGTGTTCGGGCTGGCCACCGCCGAGCAGGTGCAGCAGCGGGTCGCGTTCCCGCTGTCCGGTGCGCAGGAGACGCCGGGTGTGCTGACCATGACGCTGGACGCCCGGGGGCTGGACGGGAAGTGGAAGTCGGTGACCGTCGTCTTCAACGCCACCCCTGGGGCCGCGAAGCAGACGGTGACCGGCCTGCGCGGGGCGAACGTGGCGCTGCACCCGGTGCTGCGGGAGTCCGCCGACCCGGTGCTGCGGACCGCCTCGTTCGACCAGGCGAGCGGCACGTTCACCGTGCCGGCGCGCAGCGTGACGGTCTTCGTCCAGAACTGATGCCACGACGATCCGGCCCCCTGCCACCGAGGTGGTAGGGGGCCGGACCCTGCGTGGATCCGTTCGCTGACCGTCGGTCAGTTGAAGCAGTCCTTGACGGTGCCGGCGCAGTTGGTGGGGTCGTTGTTGGTGATGGTGGACTTTTCGTCGAGGCGGACCTTGCCGTCGTTGTTGAGGATGCCGCCGGCGACTCGGTGTTTCTTGGAGGAGTCGGTGGCGGTGTTCTTGGTGACGTGGGTCTTGGTCAGGGTGACTGTGCCCTTGTTGTTGAAGATGCCGCCGCCGTTGAGGGCGGTGTTGGCCTTGATTTCGGTGTCCCGCAGGGTGAGGCGGGCGTTGTCGTTCTTGTCGTCCTTGTTGTCCTTGCCGTCGTTTTCCTCGAAGCCTTCCTTGAGCTTGACGTCGGGGTCGCCGTTGAAGATGCCGCCGCCGAAGCGTCCGGCGGTGTTCTCGACGATCTCGCTGTCGGTGATGGTGGCGGTGGCTTCTTGTTCCTTGTTGTCGCCGCTGTAGGACGGGTCTTCCTTCTTCTTTTCTTCGCTGCTGGTGTTGGCGATGCCGCCGCCGTCCTTGCTGGCGTGGTTCTTGGCGACGGTGACCTTCTCGAGGTCGAGGTTGGTGTTGCGGGCGTAGATGCCGCCGCCGCTTTCGCAGGCGGTGTTCTTCACGATGGTCGACAGGACGATCTTGACGAAGCCGCTGGAGCTGAACACGCCGCCGCCGTTGTCGTTGGCCGTGTTGCCCTCGATGAAGGTCTTGAAGATCTCCACGCTGCCGGCCTCGTCGCGGCCCTGCACGCCTGGCCAGTAGTCGTTGTTCTTTTCCTTGTCCTTGCCGTGTTCTTCTTTCTTGCCGCGGCCGTTGGCGATGCCGCCGCCGTTGTCGCCGGCGGTGTTGTTGGTGATGCGGGACTCGCGATCCCGCTCGTGGGAGGACTCGTTCTTGCCGTCGGCGGACGCGCCCTGGCCGTGGGAGGGCCAGTCCTTGTCGTCGGAGGACCCCTTGACCTTGAGGACGCCGACGTTGAAGATGCCGCCGCCGTTCTCCTGGGCGTGGTTGTTCTCGACCTCGCTGTCGTCGAGGTCGACCCGGCCGAAGTTGGCGATGGCGCCGCCGTTGCCTTCGGCGTTGTTGCGGGTCAGTTCGACCTTTACCAGGTGGGCGCTGCCGCCGCGCTCGACCAGCAGCGCACCGCCGTCCGCGTCGCCGTCCTTCTTCTTCGGCGGCGTGGGCTTCTCCGGGGCCGCCGGAGAAGCATCGGCAGCCTGAGGAACGTCAGCAGCCTGCGCAGCGCCGGGAACCTGCGCACCGCCGGGAACCTGCGCAGCGCCGGGAACCTGGGGACCGCCGGGGCCCTGCGAACCGCCGTACTTGAACTCGGCGGCGTTGCCGTCCTTGACGGTGAGATCCTTCAGGGTCAGGTCGCCGCCGTCGGCGACCCGGAAGATCCGGAACGCGTCCTCGGAGTCCCGCTTGATCGTCGCGTCGTTGCCCTTGATCGTGATCTCCTGCCGGATCGTCGGCAGACCCGTGCCGGACTTCTTGTCGGCGAAGCTCAACTCGTAGGTGCAGTGCGGGGCCAGCTTCAACGTGCCGCCCTGGTCCCGGTTGGCCAGATCGATCGCCTCGATCAGCTTCTCATCGTCACAAGGCACCTCCCGCACCCTGCCGTGCTCATCCCGGTCCTCGCCACGCTCGTCCCGGTCCTTGCCACGCTCATCCCGGTCCTTGCCACGCTCATCCCGGTCCTTGCCACGCTCGTTCCGGTCCTTGCCACGCTCGTCCCGGTCCTTACCGTCGCCCTGGCCTGCGGTCGGGCCGGCATCGCTGACGTTCTGCTTCGGCGCCGCCTGCGAGTCGCTGGCCCGCTGTGCGTCGTCGGACTTGTTGTCACGGGCAGCCAGCCCGCCCAGTGCCGCCAGACCGACGACGCCGGTCAGGCCGGCCACGCCGGTGGCGACCCACAGCTTGCGTCGCCTAGTCGACGGCGCGGCCGCTGGGGCCCCGCCGTCGGGAGTCGTTACGTCGTTGGACATCAGAGCCTTCCGCCCTTTCCTGCTACCAGACGGGCTCGTACCACCCGAGCGGCACGAGCAGCTACAAATGGGTTGTAGCCTGTTATCCACACCGTATGAGAAGGATCCTCGCAAGGCGGACGTATCCGAAAAAAGCCCGCATTCGCCTCACGTCGGCCGGGGTGGATACACCGGGGCGCAGGGCGTGAAGAAAGGTCCTGGGCAGCGCAAACAGCGGCGGGCCCCGCCACCGGTGTCAGGACGACGGAAAACGTCGCCGACACCGGGGGCGGGGCCCGCCGGGGGTCGTACCGGGTCAGCCGGGCAGGCGCGGGCCCGCCTCGCGCTGCTCGGCCAGCCAGGTCTCCACCTCGTCGGAGCGGCGCGGCAGGCCGGCCGACAGGTTCACCGCGCCGGTCGCGGTGACCAGCACGTCGTCCTCGATGCGGATGCCGATGCCGCGCAGCTCGGCGGGGACCAGTTCGTCCTCCGGCTGGAAGTACAGACCGGGCTCGACGGTGAGCACGTAGCCCTCGCCCAGCGCGCCGTCGCGGTACGTCTCCTTGCGGGCGTTGGAGCAGTCGTGCACGTCGATGCCGAGCATGTGGCCGAAGCCGTGCAGCGTCCACCGCCGGTAGACGCTCGACTTCTCGTCCATCGCCTCGTCCACGCTCACCGGCAGCAGACCCAGCTCGGCCAGGCCCTCGGCGAGCACCCGCATGCAGGTCAGGTGGACGTCCTTGAACTTGACGCCGGGGCGGATGGCCTCGATGCCGGCCTGCTGCGAGGCGTACACGATGTCGTAGACCTGGCGCTGAAGCGCGGTGAATCGGCCGCTCACCGGCAGGACCCGGGTCACGTCGGCGGTGTAGAGGTTGCGCCCCTCGACACCCATGTCCATCAGCAGCAGGTCACCCGGTCGGGTGGCGCCGTGGTTGTGCACCCAGTGCAGGATCGTGGCGTGCTCGCCGGCGCCGACGATTGAGCTGTACCCGACGTCGTTGCCGTCGTGGCGGGCGCGCAGCGCGAAGATGCCCTCCAGCAGCCGCTCGGAGACCGCCCGGTCGGCCGGCAGGATCCGGGCCACGTCCTCGAAGCCGCGGACGGTGGCGTCGATCGCGTCCTGGAGTTGGCCGATCTCCCACTCGTCCTTGACCAGCTTCAGCTCCGAGATGGCGATGGCCAGCTCCCGGTCGCGGGCCGGCTGCCCCTCGGCGTGGGGTCCGTCGTAGGGGCGCACGGCCGCGTCCACGTGGGCGTCGAAACCGCGCAACACCCGGGTACGCCCCGGAGCGAGGTCGGCCAGCGCCGCGTCCAGGCCGGTCAGGTCGGCGGTGGGCAGGCCCAGTTCGGTGGACTTCTCGGTGAGCGTGTGCCGCCGGCCCACCCACAGCTCGCCGTGGCGGCTGCGGAAGAACTCGTCGGTCTCCCGCGACGAGCGGGGCCGCATGTACAGCGTCGCGTCGTGGCCCGAGCCGTCCGGGCGCAACACCAGCACGCTGTCCGGGTCGTGGTCGCCGGTCAGGTAGGCAAAGTCGCTGCCCGGCCGGAACGGGTAGGTCGTGTCGTTGGCGCGGACCTTCTCGCCGCCGGTCGGGATGACCAGCGTCTCACCGGGGAAGGCGGCCGAGAGCGCGGCTCGCCGCTTGGCGTAGTTGGGGACCTCGGAACGCGGCGTGACCGGGAGTTCGGTGTCGCGCCAGCCCTGCCGCATGAACGACAGGAACGCCTCCGGGAAGTCCGGATCGTGCGATTCCGTACCGTCCGTTGGCGTACCGTCGGTGCGTCCCTCGGTCATTGCGCCGCTCCCTCCGCTTCGTTGCTGGTCCCGACGGTACCGCGCGCCCGGTCGGCGGTAACGCCCCCGGGGAGTCGGGCGGATCGACGGACGGCTGCGAGGGCCGACAGCGCGCGTGGAAAGATGGCCACCATGTGCGGACTTCTGGCCTTCTTCAGCGCGAACGGCAACGCCGCCGCGCATCGCGACCACATCGCCGGAGCGTTGGAATGCCTGCATCACCGCGGCCCCGACGAGACCGGGGTCGAGGTGGTCGGCGACGCCTCCGGCCGGTACGCGGACGGCGTGTTCGCCCACAAGCGGCTGGCCATCATCGACGTCGCGTCGAGCCACGAGCCACTGCCCTACGCGAACGGCCGTTACCTGCTGACCTTCAACGGTGAGATCTACAACTACATCGAGCTGCGCGAGGAGTTGATCAGGAACTTCGGCGCCCAGTTCGCCACCGCCGGTGACGGCGAGGTGATCGTGGCGGGCTACCACTTCTGGGGTGAGCAGGTGCTCACCCGGCTGCGGGGCATGTTCGCCTTCGTCATCTGGGACCGCCAGGAGCGCCGGGCGTTCGGGGCCCGCGACTACTTCGGCATCAAGCCGCTGCACTACCTGGAGACCGCCGACGGCCTCTACCTGGCCTCGGAGAAGAAGGCGCTGCTGCCGTTCGCGCACAGCAACTACCAGGGCGACGCGGGCGTCGACACGGCCAACCTGAGCCACTACCTGACCCTGCAGTACGTCCCCGAGCCCGGCACCCTGCACAAGGGGATCAGCCGGATCGGCTCGGGGGAGTACCTGAACTGGACCCCGGGCGGCCGGATCGACGTACGCCGGTGGTACCGGCCGGTGTTCCGGCCGGCGCCGGTCGACGACGAGCAGAAGCTCTACCACGAGATCCGCGAGACGCTGCGGGAGAGCGTGCGCATGCACATGCGCTCCGACGTGCCGGTCGGCTCGTTCCTGTCCAGCGGCATCGACTCGACCGCGGTGGTGGCGCTGGCCCGCGAGTTCAACCCGAACATCCTCACCTTTACCGTCGGCTACGACGTGCCGGGTTACTCGGAGATCGACGTCGCCCAGGATTCGGCCCGGCACCTCGACGTCACCACGATCCCCACCAAGATCGGCCCGCAGGACATGATCGACGCCCTGCCGAAGATCGTCTGGCACCTGGATGACCCGGTGGCCGACCCGGCGCTGGTGCCGCTCTACTTCGTGGCCAAGAAGGCCGCCGAGCATGTCACTGTGGTGCTCTCCGGTGAGGGCGCGGACGAGTTCTTCGGCGGCTACACGATCTACCGGGAGCCGCTGTCGCTGGGCAGCGTCAACGGACTGCCCGGCGGGGTGCAGAAGGGGCTGCGCGCGGTCTCCAAGGCGATCCCGCAGGGGGTCAAGGGCAAGAGCTTCCTGGAGCGCGGCACCACCCCGATCGAGGAGCGTTACTACGGCAACGCCCGGATGTTCACCGAGGAGGAGAAGCAGCAGCTGATGCGCCGCTACGACCCCTCGGTGCGCTACACGGACGTCACCGCCCCGATCTACGCCGAGTGCACCGAGCTGGACGACGTCACCAAGATGCAGTACGTCGACCTCTACACCTGGTTGCGCGGCGACATCCTGGTCAAGGCCGACCGGATCTCGATGTCGCACTCGCTGGAGGTGCGGGTGCCGTTCCTCGACCGTGAGGTCTTCGACGTCGCGGCGAAGATCCCGGTCGACCTGAAGCTGCCACCGCGCTCCGACGCCACCAAGTACGCGATGCGTCAGGCGTTGCAGGGTGTCGTGCCGCCGGCCATCGTCAACCGCAAGAAGCTGGGCTTCCCGACCCCCACCCGGGTGTGGCTGCGCGGCGAGATGTACGAGTGGGCCCGGCACGTGCTCAGCACCTCGGGCGCCGGTGACCTGCTCGACCTGTCGTACGCGCTGCGGCTGCTCGACGAGCACAAGCGGGAGGAGGCCGACCACTCCCGCAAGGTGTGGACGGTGCTGATCTTCTGCATCTGGCACGCGATCTTCGTGGCCAAGACGCTCGACCCGGGCATCCAGCGCAACCAGTCCGCGCTGCTCACGAAGCCGGTGGTCGGTTCCATGGTCCGCTGACGCGGTCCGGCACCGATGCCGGTCCAACATTGATCAAGAGGTTTGCGTCACCCGAGTGGTTCCAGGTGACGCAAACCTCTTGATCAACTAGCTGGGGTTGGGCCTCAGCGGCCGGCGCAACTCACCGTGGGGGCGCCGTTGGTTCCCGTGGAGCTGGCCAGGAAGCCGAACGTCACGGTCCCCGACGGTGCGACAGTGCCGTTGTAGGCCACGTTTGTCGCCGTCACCGACGAGCCGGACGACGTCTGTGTCGCGCCCCAGATCTGGCTGATCGACTGCCCGTTGGGCCAGGTCCAACTCGCGGTCCAGCCGGAGAACGCCGAACTGCCGTTGTTCCGGATCGTGACCTCGCCCTGGAAGCCACCCTGCCAGGAACTCGTCACCTTGTAGGTGGCCACGCAGGCACCACCGGCCGGCGGCGGCGGGGTGGTGGTCGTCGGCGGCGGGTCGGTCGGCCCCGGCGTCGGCGTGGTCGGCGTCGGCGTCGGGGTGGTCGGCGTCGGGGTCGGCGACGTCGTGCCACCCTTCACGCCGGTCACCTGACCGTTGCCACCGTCGAAGACCACGTCGGAGCAGCCGAAGAAGTTCTCCTGCGAGTCCGAGCGGACCCAGCGGGAGTAGACGATGTGCTGGCCGCTCTTGCCCGACGGCAGGTTGCCGCTGAAGTAGTAGTGCCCGTCGTTGGTGCCGACACCGCCGCGCTGCGGCGGGTTCGTCACCGTGAGGAACGGTTGCTCCTCCAGGTCACTCCAGGCCAGCGCCCGGGTCGGGCTCCAGCTGTTCTTCGTGATGTAGAAGTAGAACGTGCCCGGGTGGTGCGCCCAGTTGCTGTACTTGAAGTCCAGCCGCGCACCGGTGGTCAGGTGGGTCAGCGGCCAGTCGGTGCGGGCCAGGTCGTAGCCGCGGTAACCGGAGTTGCCGCCGCTGCACAGCTGCCCGTCCGGGATGAAGCCGGTGGTCCGGCCACCGGCGTCGGAGCGCAGCACGCTGAACCAGTTGTAGAGCGAGTTCGCCCCGCTCTGGGCCACGGCGGCGGAGCACGCGGGATTGGTCGGCTTGATTTCACCGGTCGTGCTGAGGCCGTCCTGCCAGCACAGGTAGGTGCGGCTGCCGGGCGTCATCGCCGCGCCGTGCGCGGCGGCCGGCTGTGGACTGGACGCCAGGGCGACAGCGCCGAGCGCGAGGGTCATGGCCGCAGTGAGCAACGCGGCCATACGGGAACGGTTCACGGGTTCTCCTGACTCGCGAGGGGCGCTGCCTGAGCCGCCCCGCCGCAATCGGGTGGGATGTGGCGTGATCGCCCCGCTGTGGTGAGCGGTGCGACGATCACGGCGACGTGCTCCAGCGGGAAACAGCCGGTGGACGTGCGCCGTCGACGGTCCTTTCCTGGACCGGTGCCCTCGCGTCCAACCAACCCGGCAACCGGCGGCGCCGCAGCCCTCGCACCGCCCGGTACGCGTCATCCCACCACGCGACACGGCCGTTGCGCAATAGGCATTCCTCGATGCAGAAGAAGACCCGCCGGTCGCCGTTGGACGCCATATCCTGCGTACGGGGAGCGGGAACGGAGAGGCGGCAACCGGTGCCGGACGTGTTCGACGAGGTGCACCGCCGGTGTCGCGACGACGAGCCGGTCGCGCTGGCCACCGTCGTGGCCACCTGGCACTCCGCCCCGCAGCCACCCGGCGCCGCCATGGTGGTGGCGACCGACGGCACGGTCGTCGGCAGCGTCTCCGGCGGCTGCGTCGAGGCGGACCTCTACGAACGGGCCCGCCGTGTGCTCGACACCGGCCAACCCGAGTTGTGCCGCTACGGAATCAGCGACGACGACGCGTACACCGTGGGCCTGACCTGCGGCGGCGTCCTCGACGTGTTCGTGGAGCGCGTCGACGCGAGCGCCCTGCCGGCGCTGGACGCGGTCGCCGCCGCCCGCCGCAGCGGCCACCCGGCGGCGATCGTCACCTGTGTGGCCGCCGACGCGGCCCTCCCACCAGCCCGCACCGGGATCGGCCCGGCCGACACCGACGGCCCGCCGGCCCAGGCGGGTCACCCGCCGGGTGTCGGGCCGAGCGACCCGGCCCGGCGGCTCGGCCGGCGACTGGCGCTGACCGGCCAGCGGACCGTCGGCTCGCTCGGCGACGACCGGCTCGACGACGCCGCCAGCGCCGACGCCCTCGGGCTGCTCGCCGCCGGGCGCAGCGGGATCCTCCGGTACGGGTACCACGGGCAGCGCCGAGGCGACGGTGTCAGCCTCTTCGTGACCGCGTACGCCAGCCCGCCGCGGATGATCGTGTTCGGGGCGATCGACTTCGCCGCCGCGGTGGCCCGGATCGGCGGGTTCCTCGGCTACCGGGTCACCGTCTGCGACGCCCGGCCGGTCTTCGCCACCGCGCGGCGCTTTCCCGAGGCGGACGAGGTGGTGGTGCAGTGGCCGCACCGCTACCTGCGTACGGAGTTGGCAGCCGATCGGCTGGACGAGCGGACGGTGGTGTGCGTGCTGACCCACGACCCGAAGTTCGACGTGCCGTTGCTGGAGTTGGCGTTGCGCCACCGGCTGGCGTACGTCGGCGCGATGGGCTCACGGCGCACCCACGACGAGCGGCACAAGCTGCTCAGCGAGGCGGGGCTCAGCCCGGCGCAACTCGCCCGGCTCGCCTCCCCGATCGGGCTGGACCTCGGTGGTCGTACCCCCGAGGAGACCGCCGTGAGTGTGGCCGCGCAGATCGTCGCGGCCCGGTGGGGCGGCACCGGCCGCCCCCTCGCCGCGCTCGACGGGCCGATCCACCAGCCGGGGTAGCGCACCGGCCTTTCGGCGCCCGTCGGGCCGTGCGCTGTGCCAGCCTGATGCCACGGCGATCGGCTCGACGAGCGGCGGCCGGCGGCGACGACGAGAGGATCGGCATGGGATACGCGGTGGTGCTCGGCGAAGCGCTCGTCGACCTGCTCGACAGCGAGCTCGCCGGGGAGCGGGTCTATCGGCAGGCCATCGGCGGCGGGCCGCTCAACGTCGCCGTCGGGGTGGCCCGACTCGGCGGGGCGGCACAGTTCGTCGGCTCGCTCGGTGATGACGCGTTGGGCGGTCGGATCCGCGATTTCCTCAGGGCGGCCGACGTCGGGGTGGCTGGTGCGATCACGGTGCCGGCGCCGACCACTCTCGCGGTTGTCACATACGCCGGGCCGGAGCCGGACTTCCGCTTCTACGGCGAGCCGGCCTCCTACGGGCTGCTCGGCCCGGACGACCTGGATCTGGCGCTGCTGAAGGGCGCCGACGTGCTCTACTGCGGCTCGATCGTGCTGCTCCACCCCGGCACGCTGGCCGCCGCCCGACGTGCCTGGTCGCTCGCACCCGGCCTGCGGGTCTTCGACCCGAACGTACGCCCCCGGCTGCTGAACGGGCCTGCCGCGCTGGAGGGGTTGCGCGAGGTGGTGGCCGAGTTCGCCGCCGGCGCGCACCTGGTCAAGCTGAGCGCCGCCGACGCCGTGCTGCTCTATCCCGGTGAGCCGGTCGAGGGGGTGGCGGCGTACCTGCGGGAGCTGGGGGCGGCCACGGTGGTGGTGACGCTCGGCGCGGCCGGTGCGGTGCTGGCCGCCGCCGGCGCCGACCCGGTCCGGGTGCCCGCCCCCACTGTCAACGCGATCGACGCCACCGGCGCGGGCGACTCGGTGATGGCCGCGCTGATCGCCGACCTGCTCGTCGACGGCGAACCGGAGAGCCCGTCGGGCTGGGCCGACCGGGTCGCCTTCGCGCTGCGGGTGGCCGGCCTGGTCTGCGAATCCCCGGGCGGCGCCACCGCCATGCCCACCCGAGCCACCGTGCAAAACCGCTTCAACACCTGACCCCGCCGCGCCCCCGCGGGCGGGGATGCGGGGCTGGGGTTAGAGGTCGCCGTTCAGCTGGTGGTAGGCGCGGTGGGTGGCGACCAGGGCGGGGCGGGCGCCGAAGGGGGCCTCGGCGGCCACCCGCTCCGGCGGGGCGCTGCCGGTGTGCGCGGCCCGGATCAGCCAGGCCAGCTTCGCCAGGTCCGCGTGCTGGGCTCGGACGAAGTCGACGTCCACCGGGTCGCCGTGGCCCGGGATGACCACCGTGCGCGCGGTGGTCAGCCGCAGCAGGTCCGCGACCGCGTCCGGCCACTGCAAGGGGTACGAGTCCTCGAAGGCGGGCGGGCCGCTCTGCTCCACCAGATCACCGGCGATCAACACGTCGGCGTCCGGCACGTGCACCACCAGGTCGGCCTCGGTGTGCCCCCGCCCCGGGTGCCGCAGCAGCACCCGCCGGCCGCCCAGGTCGAGGACCGTCTCGACGCGCACCGTGTGCGTCGGGGCGAGCAGTGGGGTGTCGGCCAGCTCGGCGGCGAGCGCCGGGTGCTCCGCGCGCACCTCCTCGTACGCCTCCCGGCGCAGCCGCTCCGGCTCCTCGCGCAGGGCGGTGGCGGCCAGCTCGTGCGCGTACACCGGGCGGGGTGGGTCGCCGGCCAGGACGGCGTTGCCGAAGCAGTGGTCGTAGTGGTGGTGGGTGTTGACCAGCGTCAACGGACGGTCGGTGATCGTCCGGACGGCGGCGGCCAGCTCGGTGGCCTGGGCGGCCGACGAGAGCGTGTCCACCAGGAGCGCCTCGTCGTCGCCGACGACCAGTGTGACGTTGACCCGCAGCAGCGGCTCGGCCAGCACGTGCACCCGGTCGGCGACCTCGACGAAACCGGTGTTCACGACGCCCGTCCGGCGCGCTCGACGAAGCGTTCCCGGTCGACCAGGATCCGGTCCACCCGGCCCCGGGCCACCGTCTGGTCGCCGTCGCTGACCGTGACCTCGAACGACAGCCGGCGACCGTCGACGGTCGCCAGCAGCGCCTGCGCCCGGACCGTCCGGCCGACCACGGTCGGCGCCAGGTGCTCCAACTCGACCCGGGTGCCCACTGTCGTCGAACCGGGCGGCATCCCGGTCGCCGTCGCCGCGACGGTGGCCGCCTCGGCCAGCGCCAGCACCCGGGGGGTGCCCAGTACCGGCACGTCCCCGGAGCCGACCGCCTGGGCGGTGTCCGCGTCGGTGACGGTCAACTCGACCTGGGCGGTCAGGCCCGGCGCGAAGGCCGGCTCGGGCTGCTCCTGCATGGTCGTCAGCCTAGGTGCTGACCGGGCGCGCCGAGCATGCGCCCGGTGATCCGGGCCACCCACCCCCGACGACCAACGGGTGGTCCCCGTCCGTCGATGCCGCCACCGTCGTTAACCTTGACCCCGATGGCCGTCGTGACTGACCCCCAGCCCCCCGCCCGGACCGACCCGCCCGCGTCCCCGGACGGGGGTCGCCGGCGCGTCATCGCCATGACCGTCTGGGCGGTCGCCTTCGTCGCCGCGTGGCTGGCCATCGGGCTGCCCACCGACCCGGCGTACGCCTTCGTCTGGATCTGGCTCGCCACCATCGCCTGGAACAGTGATCGGCCCTGGCGTAGTCACCTGCGTTTCGCCCGGGACTGGGTGCCGGTGGTCCTGCTGTTCGTGCTGTACAACCTCTCGCGCGGGTTCGCCGACAACGGGGCCACCCCGCACGCGATGGAGTTGATCGTCGCCGACCGGTTCATGTTCGGCTGGGCCACCGGCGGCGAGGTGCCCACCGTCTGGTTGCAGCAGCACCTCTACCACCCGCAGGTGCACTGGTGGGATGTCGCGGCGAGCTGGGTGTACTTCTCCCACTTCGTGGTGGCGCTGACCGCCGCCGCGGTGCTCTGGCTGCGCGATCGGCACCGCTGGGCCGCGTACATGCGGCGTTGGGGTTTCCTGTGCGCGGCCGGCCTGGTCACCTACTTCATCTACCCGGCCGCCCCGCCCTGGTGGGCGGCGCAGAACGGTCTGCTCACCGAGGTCGCCCGGATCTCGACCCGGGGTTGGAAGGCGTTCGGCATGCACGGCGCCGGCAACGTCCTCAACGCCGGCCAGATCGCCTCCAACCCGGTCGCCGCCATGCCGTCGCTGCACACCGCGTGGGCGTTGTTCGTGGTGCTGTTCTTCCTGACCGCCACCCGTCGGCGCTGGTGGCCGCTGCTGCTCGCGTACCCGCTGGCGATGACCTTCACCCTGGTCTACTCCGGTGAGCACTACGTGATCGACGTGCTGGTCGGCTGGGCGTACGTGGGGCTGACGTTCCTGGTGGTCGGCCTGGCGGAGCGCGGCTGGGCGGCGTGGCGCGCCCGCCACCCGAAGTCCGGGTCGGACCGGGGCATCGGACGGCCACCCACGCCCACCGATCCCCCGCCCGGCGGGCCCGAGCCCTCAACACCACGGGCACCAGACACCAGCACCCACCCCGCGATCCCCGCCGACCGCTAGGTTCTGTCCCGCGGATCATGAGGGCCGCGCGTTCCGACCCGGAGCTGGTGTTCAGCGCATGACGGGTCCATCGGGTGGTAGCGACCGCACCTCGGGCTTGAGGCGACGGGCGAGGTGTTTGAGGCCGGCCATGGTGGCGGCGATCACCGTGATGAGGACCGCCAGTGGTAGCGGCTGACCGTCGAAGTGCTGCATCGCCGTGTTGGAGAGCAGCGGGTCGGGGATGAGCCATCCGGCGATGAAGCCGGCGAGTCCGACGCCGATGAGGACGGCGGGCCGGTGGCGGCGGACTGCGAGGCCGGCTCCGACAGCGACGGTGGCGGCGGTGAGGATCCCGATGACCGTTGGCACGGCGTCGGGAACGTAGACGCCGTGGCGCCCCCACTCGCCGGTGCCTTTCCAGGCGAGGATCCCGAGCGGGACGAGGGCCCACCAGAACAGGCGCGGCCGGGGCGCGGTCCACCGCTCGCGGGCGGCGATCGCGAGCAGGACGACGGTCAGGGCCGGCGGGGCGTACGCGAAGAGTTGTTGGCCAGGGTTGATTCCCAGGTCGGCACCGTTGAGCACGTCGATGACGAACCAACCGACGGTGACCGTCAGGAATATCGCCTGCAGGGTGAGCGCGGTCCGGGGCGCGCCGCACAGCCAGGCGATCAGCGGTGCGAGGGGCAGCAGGCCGAGAGCGACCAGCTGCGGCCAGCTGGCGATGATGGCCGACATGTCGGTGGCGAGGACGGCGCCGGTGAACAGGTCCAGGGTGTGACCGGCGGGCTGGGTGCCGGCGGCGACGAGCAGGGCGGTGAGCCCGGTGGTCAGGGCCGTGGTGGTGACGGGCGTGGTGAGCCGCAGCCGGATCGCCAGGGCGATGATGTTCAGTGTCTCGTGCCAGCTCGGGTGTCGGCGGCCGTGGTCGAGGTCGAGCAGCAGTCCGAGCAGTTCCTCGCCGCGGGCGGTGCGGTGCGTGGCTGGCAGCAGGCGCAGCAGCCGTCGATATCGTCGTTCCAGAGGGCTCGTGTCCGGGCTCATCCGACGGTCCCCAGACGCGGGGCGTTGCGGGCGGCACGCTTGTTGAGGCGCTCCTCGGCGAGCCGGACAGCGGTGGCCATCCGCCGGCTCTCAGCGCGGATGGCGTCTGCCCCCGCGTCGGTCAGTCTGTAGAAGCGGCGCAGCCGGCCCTTCTCCACCTCGTCGTGGTCGGGGGCGATGAGCCCCTGGGTGACGAGGCGGTCGAGGGCCCCGTAGAGGGTGCCGGCGCGTAACCGGATCCTGCCGCCGGTCATCTCGTCGACCTCTGTCACCACTGCGTAGCCGTGGCGGGGTTGGTCGGCGAGGGCGGAGAGGATCAGGAACGTCTGTTCGCTGATGTCCATCTGCTATATGTACCGCACGGCGATATATATCGCAATGACGTGGACGTGGCGGAGTGGCGGGAAGGGGCACGGTCAGGGTTGGGTGCGGGCCTGGTGGGCTCTTGTGGTCAGGTCGGCGGCCAGGGCCCAGGCCTCGGCGAGGTCGCGGTCCTGGGCGGTGGCGCCGGAGCCGCCCGCCGTGTCCGCGTGTACGGAGGCCAGGCCCAGCCGGCGTTGGATGGGCCCCTGAACGACTCGCACGCTCTGGATCCGGGCGTACGGCACGATCACCAGTTGCCGGGTGAGCCGCCCGGACCGGGTGGCGAACACCCGCTCGAACAGCCCCACGCCGAACGCGGTACGGCCCAGTGGGTGCAGCCAACGGGTCCGGCGCGGTGGTGGGCTCAGGGTGAGCGCGTCGAGGCGTACCCCGGGAAGCACCTCGGCGACGATCATCGTCGCCGTCGGTAGGTCGCCGACCGGCAGCAGCCGGTCGGGACGGTTGCGGTCGTCGGCCTCCGCGACGGAGTAACCGGCCACCTCCAGCCGCAGCCGCAGCCAGCCCTTCACCCGCCACAGCAACGGCCAGGTGGCCCGCACGGTCTGCACCCGCTCCAGCGGCACGGTCTGCGCCCGCGTCTCCAGCAGGCCGTTGTGCACCCGCAGCGTGCCGCCGTCGCGGGCCAGCCGGAAGTTCCAGTCGTCGAGGACCCGGCGGATCGGTTGCAGCAGCACACCCGCCATCGCGGTCAGGGTGCTCGCCACCGCGACGAACGACCACGACCCGGCGGTGAGGAACTGCACCACGACGAAGGCCACACCGAACGGGAGCAGGAACGCCTGCGGGGTGAGCAGTTGGCTGATCAGCAGGTTCTGGTTGCGTACCGCGTGCAGTGGCCGGCCCGGCGTGGCCGTCGGCGGCGCCGTCGCACCCGGGCCCACCGGGGTCGCCGCGCCGCCGGGCGCGGGCAGCTGCGCCACCCGCCCGGCCAGCGCCAGCAGACGCTCGCGCAGCAGTGCCGCGTCGGCCACCCCGAGGTACGCCAGTGGCGCCTCGGTCTTGCCCCCGCCGACCACCTCCAGCCGCAGCTCCGCCAGGCCGGTGAGCTGGGCGAGTAGGGGCCGAACCACCTCCACGGCCTGTAACCGTTCCAACGGGATGGCCCGAGTACGCCGCCAGAGCAGCCCCTCGTACACCCTTAGCTCGCGGCCGACGACGTGATAGCCGGTGTTGTACCAGCTGACCACCGACAGCACTGTCGCGCCGAGCGCCAGCACCGCCACCATGGCGGCGAACCAACCGAAGCCCACCCGGGACAGCGTCGACCAGGACAGCCCGGCGATCACCACGACCAGGGACTTGGCGCCGTGCAGCACCGGGCTGAGCGGATGCAGTCGCTGTCGGGGCTCGCCCTCGCCACCGCCCGGTGCCGCCGGCCACGGCGCAGGCACCCCAGGCGGCACCGGCCCGTCAGGTGCCGCGCCAGGCGGCACCGGCCCAGCCGGTGCCGCGCCGACCGCGTTGGCGGGTAGCACCGGCCTCGGAGGCGTCGGGCCGGTGGGTGGCACGGTGCTCGGCTCGATGGGCCTGTCACTCATCGGAGCGGCCCTCGACGTGGTCGGCGGCTGCCCGCGTGGCTGCTCACAGCCCCTCCGCCCGGTCCTCGCCGAGCGCGGTGAGTCGATCGCGCAGCCGGGACGCCTCCGCCGGGCGCAGCCCGGGCACCCGGGCGTCGCTCGCCGCCGCCGCGGTGTGCAATTGCACGGTGGCCAGGTCGAAGGCGCGCTCCAACGGCCCGGCGCTCACGTCGACGAACTGCATCCGCGAGTACGGCACGATGGAGAGCCGGCGGACCAGCAGCCCGTGCCGGACCAGCAGGTCGTTCTCCCGCTCGGCGTACCCCCAGGCCCGGACCGCGCGGACGATCGCGACGGCCCGCCACGCGCCGAGCACCAGTACGACGGCGACGGCGAGCCCGAACAGCCAGTGGCCGCTGAGCGCCCAGCCGGCCCCCGTCACCGCCAGCCCGACGGCGACCACGATCGCCAGCCGGATCAGCTCCACCCAGATCAGGTCGGTGGAGATCGGCTGCCAGTTGACAGTGGCCGGCCAGGGCTCCAGTGGACCTCGGCCACCCGGGGCGGCCGTCAGCAGCGGGCCGGGCTCGGGCGGCAGGAGGCCGGGGGGTGGCAGGTCGGGTGGGCGCTGGTCGGCGGCGGTCGCCGGCCGGTGACCGGGTGGCAGCGCGCCCGGTGGCAGCGGGGCGGGCGTCGAGACATCGGGCGCCGCTGGCTCCGGGCCGAGCGTGCCGGGTGCCGGGAACGCGCCGGGTGGCGGCTCGACGCCGGGTGGCGCGATGGCCGGGATGGGCGGCCAGGACGGGGAGGTGGGGCCGGGGGAAGCCGGAGGGTCGCCGCTCACAGGTCGAGCGTAGGCGATCCGGGCAGCGGAGTGACGGCACGCAGGAAGCCTCGCGCATCCAGGAAGTCACCGAGGCTGCCCCGGTGTTCGCCGCAGGCCAACCAGGTTTTGCGCCGATCGGCGGTGTGCAGGCGGGGATTGTTCCACTCCAGCGCCCAGACGGCGGCGGACCGGCAGCCCCGGGCCGAACAGACCAGGGGCTCGTCGGTGGGGGAGGGGATGCTCATCCCGGCCAGTCTAGGGCGGCGGGACGGAGAGCTTGAGCGCCGGGCGACCACGGGGGGAGTCGCCCGGCGACGGGGTGAATCGTACACGCGGCGGGCCGGTCCGTGCACACCCGCGATGCGGGATTCGGCTACCGGGGACGGCGCGGCCAAAAACGGCTTCTCCCCACCTCGACACTCAGCAAGGCGTGCGAGTCTTGATACCGCACGAGCCGCGACGACCGACAAACGCTGTGGAGGACCGGTGGCCCAGCCGACCATGCCCGACGCCCCGACGCCGAACGGAGCGGCACCTGCCCCGGTGACCACACCCGCGCAGGACGCCACCCTGCTGGAGAAGGCGCTGTTCGAGATCAAACGTGTGATCGTCGGGCAGGACCGGATGGTGGAGCGGATGTTCGTCGCGCTGCTCTCCCGAGGTCACTGCCTGCTCGAAGGCGTGCCCGGGGTGGCCAAGACCCTGGCGGTGGAGACTCTCGCCAAGGTCGTCGGCGGGTCCTTCGCCCGGGTGCAGTTCACCCCGGATCTGGTGCCCGCCGACATCATGGGCACCCGGATCTACCGGCAGTCGAGCGAGAAGTTCGACGTCGAGCTGGGCCCGGTCTTCGTCAATTTCCTGCTCGCCGACGAGATCAACCGGGCGCCGGCGAAGGTGCAGTCCGCGCTGCTGGAGGTGATGAGCGAGCGGCAGGTGTCCATCGGCGGGGAGAGCCACCGGGTGCCCGACCCGTTCCTGGTGATGGCCACCCAGAACCCGATCGAGCAGGAGGGCGTCTACCCGCTGCCGGAGGCGCAACGGGACCGGTTCCTCATGAAGATCGTGGTGGGCTACCCGACCGACGCCGAGGAACGGGAGATCGTCTACCGGATGGGCGTGGCCGCGCCGGAGCCGACCGCGGTGTTCGACACCCCGGAGCTGATCGCCCTGCAACGCAAGGCGGATCAGGTCTTCGTCCACAACGCACTTGTCGACTACGCGGTCCGGTTGGTGCTGGCCACTCGTGCCCCGGCCGAGCACGGCATGCCCGACGTCGCGCAACTGATCCAGTACGGGGCCAGCCCGCGCGCCTCGCTGGGCCTGGTCCGGGCGACCCGCGCGCTGGCGCTGCTGCGCGGGCGTGACTACGCGCTGCCGCAGGACGTGCAGGACATCGCGCCGGACATCCTGCGGCACCGGTTGGTGCTCAGCTACGACGCGCTCGCCGACGACGTGCCCGCCGACCACATCGTGCAGCGGGTGATGTCGACGATCCCGCTCCCGGCGGTCGCGCCCCGGCAGCAGGCCACCCCGCCGTCGATCGCGCCGCCGCCGGGCGCTGGCTGGCCCGGGCAGCGGCCGTGACCTCACCCACCCCTCGTCCGGCCCCCGACCGCAGCGAGGCCGTGCTGTCCCGTTTGCAGCTGCTCGTCACCCGCAAGCTCGACGGTCTGCTCCAAGGCGACTACGCCGGCCTGCTGCCCGGGCCGGGCAGTGAGGCGGGCGAGTCCCGGGAGTACCGCCCCGGCGACGACGTGCGCCGGATGGACTGGCCGGTCACGGCGCGGACCACCACGCCGCACGTGCGGCGTACGGTCGCCGACCGGGAGCTGGAGACCTGGCTCGCGCTGGACCTCTCCGCCAGCCTGGACTTCGGTACCGGGCAGTGGCTCAAGCGGGAGGTCGTGGTGGCCGCCGCGGCCGCCATCACCCACCTGACCGTGCGCGGCGGCAACCGGATCGGCGCCGTGATCGGCACCGGGGGCGGGGTGGCCGCGCCGGCCCGACGCTGGCGAGGCGCACCACCGCCGGCCGGGCCCGGGGTGCTCACCCGGCTACCGGCCCGCTCCGGTCGCAAGGAGGCGCAGGGCCTGCTGCGTGCCGTCGCCGGCACCGCCATCCAGCCCGGCCGCGGTGACCTGGGTGCCCTGATCGAGATGCTCAACCGTCCGCCCCGCCGTCGCGGGGTGGCAGTGGTGGTCTCGGACTTCCTCGCGCCGGCCGAGCAGTGGGCGCGGCCGATGCGCAAGCTGCGCGTCCGCCACGACGTGCTGGCGATCGAGGTGGTCGACCCGCGCGAGCTGGAGCTGCCCGACGTGGGCGTGTTGCCGGTGGTCGACCCGGAGAGCGGTGAGCTGCACGAGGTGCAGACCGCCGACCCACGGCTGCGGCAGCGCTACGCCGAGGCCGCCACCGCCCAACGGGCCACGATCGCCGCCGCCCTGCGCGGCGCCGGCGCGGCCCACCTGCGTCTGCGTACCGACCGAGACTGGCTGCTGGACATGGTGCGTTTCGTGGCCGCGCAGCGGCACGCGCGCACCCGGGGGACGACACGATGATCCGTTTTCTGCAACCGTGGTGGCTGCTGGCTGTGCTGCCGGTGTTCGCCCTCGCCGCGTTCTACGTCTGGCGGCAGCTGCACCGCCGGGCGTACGCGATGCGGTTCACCAATGTGGACCTGCTGCGTACGGTGGCGCCGAAGGGCCTGGGCTGGCGTCGGCACGTCCCGGCGACCGCCTTCCTGCTGTGCCTGCTGGTGCTGGCCGCCGCGCTGGCCCGTCCCGCGGTGGACACCAAGGAGCCGCTGGAGCGGGCCACCGTGATGCTGGCCATCGACGTGTCGTTGTCGATGCAGGCCGACGACGTGGCACCGAACCGGCTGGAGGCGGCCCAGGAGGCGGCCAAGCAGTTCGTCAGTGAGCTGCCGGAGAGTTACAACCTGGGCCTGGTGTCGTTCGCCAAGGCGGCCAACGTGCTGGTGCCGCCGGGCAAGGACCGCGACGCGGTGACCAGCGCCATCGACGGGCTGGTGCTGGCCGAGGCGACAGCGACCGGTGAGGCGGTGTTCACCTGCCTGGAGGCGATCCGGTCGGTGCCGGCCGACGGCGCGGCGGGCATTCCGCCGGCCCGGATCGTGCTGCTCTCCGACGGTTTCCGGACCTCCGGTCGGTCGGTGGAGGAGGCGGCGGCGGCCGCGCAGGCCGCCAACGTTCCGGTCTCCACCATCGCCTTCGGCACCGACACCGGCCAGGTCGACATCGGCGGGCAGTTGCAGCGGGTGCCGGTGGACCGCTTGGCCCTCGCCGAGCTCGCCGAAACCACCGAGGGTTATTTCTACGAGGCGGCCTCGGTGAGCGAGCTGAAGCAGGTCTACCAGGACATGGGCAGCTCGATCGGGTTCCGCACCGAGCCGCGTGAGATCACCCAGTGGTACGCCGGGGTGGCGTTGCTGCTGGCGCTCTGCGCGGGCGCGGTCAGTCTGCTCTGGTCGTCCCGGATGCTGTGAACCGGGCGCCGGGGGGGGGGGGGGGGGGCCCGGCGGGGGGGGGGGGGTGGGGGGGGCCCCCGGCGGGGGGGGGGGGGTGGGGCCGC
>NZ_JBEXHP010000025.1:29959-64366 GCF_040607895.1 Micromonospora sp. NPDC005220 | reverse complement strand
GAAAATGGTCCGCAGGACGGCTCGGTGCCCACCCCGGTCGACACCGGCGGCTACTACATGATCGACCGAGAGGGCCGGCCGGCCCCGGGGGGTTGGGGGCCGGCCGGGGGTCAGTTGGTCAGGCAGGTTTGGACGGCGGCGGTGAGCCGGTTGGCGCGCTCGTCGCCCATTCCGCGCATCTGGTTGACCACGTAGCCGAACCCGACCTGGTGCTCGGCGTCGGCGAAGGCCAGGTTGCCACCGGCGCCGTCGTGGCCGAAGCTGCGCTCACCCAGCAGCGGCCGGGCCGGCGGCGAGTGCAGCAGGAAGCCGGTGCCCCAGCGCTGCCCGGTGTCCGGCGGGCCGTGCCGCTGCTGACCACGCGAGCGAACCACCACCGCGTCGTCCACCGACGCGGCCGTGAGCAGCGGTCCACCCTGGAGGTCGGACACACAGGCGGCGTAGAGGCGCGCCAGGCCGTCGGCGGTGCTCACCGCGCCCGCGCCGGGGACACCGGCGGCCCGGATCGCGTCGTCGTTGAAGCTCACCAGGCCGTCGGCGTCGGCAGGGAAGGCGAACGCGCCTCCCATGGTGATGCCCCGTTCGGCGACCGGGTCCACGAACGGGTCGGGGTCCGGTGGCGGTGCCAGGTCCCAGGCCACGGTCTCGTTCTCGGCGGCCGGAAGCCCCAGCCAGGTGCGCAGGTCGAGCGGGCCCGCGACGGCGTCGGCGAAGAACGCGCCGGGTAGTTGGCCGGTGATGCGGTGGATCACCTCTCCGATCAGCCAGCCGTAGGTCATCGAGTGGTAGCCGTGCGCGGTGCCCGGCTCCCAGAGCGGCGCCTGCGCCTCGATCGCCTTGATCACCGGGTCCCAGGCCAGCACCTCGTCGAGGGTCAGGGTCCGGTCCAGCGCGGGCAGACCGGCCTGGTGCGTGAGCAGCCAGCGCACCGGGATGTGTGCCTTGCCGTGCTGTCCGAACTCCGGCCAGTAGCGCGTCACGGGAGCGTCGAGGTCGAGCCGTCCCTGCTGGGCCAGCAGGTAGGCGCAGATCGCCAGGATCCCCTTGGTGCAGGAGAAGACGACGACCGGCGTGTGCGCGTCCCAGGGCCGCCCGGTGCGGGTGTCGGCCACCCCGCCGTACAGGTCGACGACCTTGCGGCCCCGCACGTAGACGGTGACCGCGGCGCCGACCTCTCCCCGGGAGGTGAAGTTGTCGCGGAAGACGTCGGCGACGCGCCCGTAGCGTTCGTCGACGTCGCCGTGGATCTGCGGCTGTGTGACCACTGCTACCCCTTCACTGACCCTTGGATGAGGGCCTTGATGAACTGTCGCTGGAAGATCAGGAACACGATGAGGGTAGGGGTGAGGATCAGCAGCGACCCGGCACACAGCAGCACCAGGTCGGTGCCCCACTGGCCCTGGAACGCGCCGAGCGCCCCGGCCATGGTGCGTTTGGTGGCGTCGTCCACGAGGACGATGGCGAGCAGAAACTGGTTCCACGTCCAGAGGAACATCAGGATCGTCAGCGAGGCGATCGCCGGCCGGGCCAGCGGCACCTGGACCCGCCAGAACAACTGCCACGTGCTGCTGCCGTCCACCCGGGCCGCCTCGGACAACTCGACCGGCACGTTGGTGAAGTGCGCACGCATCCAGAACACCGCGAACGGCATGTACAGGCCGATCAGCGGCAGGATGATGGCCCAGCGCGTGTTCAGCAGGCCGAGATCCTGCATCTGGTAGTAGAGCGGCGTGACCACGGCCTCGAAGGGCAGGGTCAGCCCCAGCAGGAAGAGGCCGAAGACGAGCCGACCGCCGGGCACCCGCAGTTGACCGAGCCCGAAGCCGGCCATGGTCGCGATGAGTACCGACACCGGCACGACACCGGCCACGATGAGCAGGCTGGAGCGGAGCAGAGCACCCATGTTCGCGGCGGTGAAGGCATCGGCGAAGTTGCCCCACTGCGGGTCGGACGGCCACTCGAGCCCGCTGGGCACGGTGCCGCGCGGCTGCAACGCCGCCGACAACATGCTCACGAACGGCAGCAGGGTGACCACGATCAGGGCGATCAGGAAGACCCGGCCGGTCAGCTGTTCGCGTCGGCTCAGGTTCACGACTTCTCCCCTCGGCTCAGCCGCTGGATCGGCAGCACGCACGCCAGCACCAGCACCATCAGCACCACGGCGAGCGCCGAGGCGAGCCCGACCTGCCGTTGCGAGAAGGCCAGCCGGTAGATCTCCAGGCCCGGCACTGTGGTCTGGAGCCCGGGGCCGCCGCTGGTGGAGATGTAGACGATGTCGAAGCTCGCCAGCGCCGCGATGATCGTCACGGTGAGGCAGACGCCGATCTCCTGGCGCAGGCTGGGCAGGGTCACGGCGAGGAACTCGCGGACCGGACCGGCACCGTCCAGGCGGGCCGCCTCGTACAGCGCCGGATCGATCTTGCTCATGCCGGTGACCAGCAGGATCGTGCAGAGGCCGAGCAGGACCCAGGCCCCGATGACGCCGACGGCGGGCAGCGCCGTGTCGAAGTCACCGAGCCAGGCGCGGGCGACGCCACCCAGCCCGACCGCGCGCAGCGCCTGGTTGACCAGACCGTTCGACGAGAGCAGCCAGCTCCACGCGATGCCCGCCGCCACCAGGGGGATGACCTGCGGCAGGAACAGGATGGTCCGGACGACGGTGCCGAACGGGCCGGTGGTGATCCGGCGAACCATGCTCGCCACCAGCAGCCCGAGCGCGACGGGGATGAAGCTGAAGAAGACGATCAGGACGATCGCGTTGCCAATGATCTTCAGCAGATCGCTGTCGGTGAAGACGGTGAGGTAGTTGTCCAGACCCACCCAGCGGGCCACCCCGATCCCGTTCCAGTCGTAGAGCGAGTACTGAAACGTCAGGACGAGCGGACGCAGGACGAACACCGCGTACATCACCAGGGCGGGCAGGACGTACAACCAGCCGGTCCCGGCCGCGCGGGCCCACCGAGATCGGTGGGCCCGCGTGGGGGTGGGACGGGCGCGACGATCGTCGCGCCCGGTTGGTGCGCTGCCGAGGGCAGACGTCATCGGGACAGTTCCTTCTGATACTCGGCCTGGACCGCCTTCACGTACCCCTCGGGCGTCTGCTGACCAGCGATCAACTTCTGCATCTCCGGCGTGATCGCGGCGGCGAAGATCCCGCCGGTCGCGTTGGCGGTGAAGTCCACCGCGCCGTTCTCCGCACCGAGCTGCTGGGACGCCTTCAGGGTCTCGGCCAGCACGGTGTTCGGGGCGGCGCTCGGCACCGGCAGGTCACTCGGGCCGCCGGGGCTGGAACCGCCGACCGTCACCGAGATCTCGCGTGCCTTGGCGTTGGTGTGGACCCAGTTCAGGAAGTACGCGGCGGCGTCCGGGTTCTTGGCCTTGGCGGAGACGCCGAAGGTGTTGGGGGCGGACATCGCCACGTGCTTCGCACCGGGAGACTCGGTGGGGAAGAGGAAGAAGCCGACGTTGCCGGGCATCGACTTGTCGAGGTTGGCCGACTCCCAGTCACCGTTGAACATGAACAGGCCGTTGCCCTTCTGGAATTCCCCCACCATGCCCGCGTAGTCCAGGGCGTTGGCGTCCTTCGTGAAGTAGCCGGCCTGCGCCCACTTCTGAATGGTCTGGGTGGCCTTCAGTGCGGCCGGGGTGTCGAACGTGGCCCCCGGCTTCTGGAAGATCCAGTCCGCGACCTGGGTCGGGTCGCCGAACTGGTTCTGCAGCGCCTGGTGCGGGAAGTTGATGCCCGCCGTGTTCTTGTTGAACTGCATGATCGGCTGGACCCCGGCGGTCTTCGCCTTGGCCAGCAGCTCCTCGAACTCGGCGACAGTGGCCGGCGGCTGGGTCATGCCGACCTGGGTGGCCAGCTTCTTGTTGTAGAAGACGCCGGTGACGCTGTAGCCGAGCCCCATCCCGTACAGCGAACCGGTGCCCCGGGTGTTCTCGCCGACGCGCAGCTGCATGAGCTGCGAGGCGGGGAACTTGTCCCAGCCGTACGCGGTGAAGTACGGGTCGAGGTTCTTGAGCAGGTCGTCCTTGACCAGGTCGACCATGGTGGGGAGCCGGATGATGTCGGGCGAGTTGTCCGAGGCCATCACCCGGGGGGCGTTCTCCACGATCACCGTGAACTGGTCCTCGCGGATGTTGAACTTGACGTTCGAGTGCTGCTTGGAGAACTCCTCGGCCAACGCCTTGGCCAGCGGGAAGCCGGTCTCCGCGTACATCTCCAGGGTGATCGGCTCGGTCCCCAGCTCCGTCTTGACGGCGGCATCGGACTGCTGGGTCGACGACCGGTCCTTCCCCGGCGCGCTGCACGCCGTCGCGGTCATCCCGACGGCCAGCAGCGAGGCGAGGAGCACCGTTCTCCGTCGCGGAAACTTTGTCAGCAACTCTGCCATTTCATGACTCCTTGACATCTACACGCGTACGCCGTGACCAGTCGCCCGAGCGCAGCACCCCGTACGGTCAGCGAAAATGAACCATCGAAGGCACCTCTGGATGCACCAGAAGTGGTCGCTAAACTGATTTAGCAGAGCATGCGCGCGGCACGGGAAGCTGTCAAGGACAAGTTGGCAACGGTGCGGAAACGTCGTGTTCACCGCACGCCGACGTGACCGGCGCCGGCTCCCGGACGGCGACGCATCATGATGGGCAGGAGCGGCGCCTGTGCACCGCGCCTGATTCGGAGGACTGATGGGCAGCAACAGAGCAACACTCGCCGACGTCGCGCGCAGAGCCGGGCTGTCCAAGACCGCCGCGTCGATGGTGCTCAACGGCAGGGAGGGCACCCGACTCTCGGCCGAGGCGCACCAGCGGGTGTTCGCCGCCGCCGAGGAGCTCGGCTACCGGCCCAACCTCGCCGCCCGCAGCCTCCGCACCCGCAAGACGGCCACCATCGCGTTCGTCTCCGACATCGTGGCCACCACCCGGTTCGCCGGTGACCTCATCCGCGGCGCCCTCGACGCGGCACGCGAACGGGACCACGTCCTGCTCATCACCGAGACACAGGGCGACGCGACCTTCGAGCAGTACGCCATCGAGGCCGTCCTGGACCGGCAGGTCGACGGGGTGATCTACGCGGCGATGGCGACCCGACGGCTGACGGTGCCACCGGCCATCCTCGGCGGCCCGGTGGTGCTGCTCAACGCCACCAGCTCGGACGGCCTGCCCAGCGTGGTCCCCGACGACGAGGGCGCCGGTCGCTCCGTCGCCGCCGCCCTGCTGGAGCTCGGCCACCGTGACGCGATCGCGCTGATCGGCCGCAACCGGCTCAAGGAGGACGACCCGGAGGTCTCGCTCGCCGCCCGTGCCCGCCTGCACGGCATCCGGCAGGCGCTGGACGAGGCGGACGTCAACCTGCTGGCCGAGTGTTTCTGCGCCGAGTGGCTGCCCGAGCACGGTTACGCCGCCATGCGCGGCCTGCTGAACAAGCCGAAGCGACCCAGCGCGATCATCTGCATGAACGACCGGCTGGCCTTCGGCGCGTACCAGGCGCTCGGCGAGGCGGGGCTGTCCGTCCCGGAGGACATCTCGGTCATCTCGTTCGACGACGACCCGATCGCCGCCTGGTTGCGTCCCAGTCTGGCTACCACGGCGCTACCGCACGAGCAGATGGGGCGGCGCGCTGTCGAGCTGCTCCTGGACGGGGGCGCCGCCGAGCCCTCGCTCGTTGCGATGCCGCTGCGCCGACGCCGGTCCCTCGCGCCTCCGGCCGGCTGACCACCGGCCCTCCGGCCCGTACCGTCGGGTTGGCCTTGGCCGACGCTAAAACGGTTTAGTGCTAGGTTTCCGACCATGCTTCGTCTACCCGACCACTGGGTGTGGGACAGCTGGTACGCGCGGGACGACAACGGCCTCTGGCACGTGTTCTTCCTGCGCGCGTCCCGCGCCCTGCACGACCCGCACCGCCGCCACCGCCGGGCCACCATCGGCCACGCCGTCTCGGCGGACCTGCGCTCGTGGCGCCTGGTCGCCGACGCCGTGGTCCCCGCCGACGCACCCAGCTGGGACGACCTGGCGACCTGGACGGGCTGCACGGTCCGCGGGCCGGACGGACGGTGGTACCTGTTCTACACCGGGGTCGGCCGCGCCGAGGACGGGCTCGTCCAACGCATCGGACTCGCCGTCTCCGACGACCTGATGACCTGGCACCGGCACGGCACCGAGCCGATCGTGCAGGCCGACCCCACCTGGTACGAACTGCTGGACAGGGAGCTGTGGTACGAGCAGGCGTGGCGTGACCCCTGGGTGTTCCCCGACCCGGACGGCGAGGGTTGGCACATGCTGATCACCGCGCGTGCCAACACCGGGCCGGCGAACACCCGTGGCGTCGTCGGCCACGCCACCTCTCCCGACCTCGTCAACTGGACCGTCCGGCCACCGCTGTCGACGCCGGCCGGCTTCGGTCACCTGGAGGTGCCCCAGGTAGCGGTCCTCGACGGGCAGCCGCTGCTGCTGTTCTCCACCGAGGCCACCGGCAGCGCCCGGCGCGACGACCACCGGATCTGGGTGGCGACCGGCGAGACCACCCTCGGGCCGTGGGACATCGCCGCCGCGCGGCCGTTCACCCACCCGCATCTGTACGCGCCCCGGCTGGTCCCCGGACCCGCCGACGACTGGTCCCTCATCGGTTTCCTCGACCACGTCGACGACACGTTCGTCGGGGAACTCACCGATCCGATCCCCGTCCGATACCAGGCCGCGACCGGGTTGACAGTGGACACGGCGAGGGCAAACGTAGGGCGGTAGACCGGACCGGTCCGGGCCGTGGCGTGTCACCCCGGCCCGGACCTGGACGGCGCTACCTCAGCTGCGCACCTGCCACTGCTGGTTGGTGCCGCCGTTGCACGCCCAGAGGATCAACTTCGTGCCGTTCGCCGTACCGGCCGCGTTCGCGTCCAGGCAGAGCCCTGACTGCACGCCGGTGATCGTGCCGTTGGCGTTGATGTTCCACTGCTGGTTGGCCTGACCGTTGCAGTCCCAGATCACCACCGTGGTGCCGTTGCTGGTGCCCTGGCCGGAGGCGTCCAGGCACTTGCTGCCGTAGACCATGAGCTGCCGGCTGGCCGTGTGGGTCCATCGCTGGTTGGCGGCCCCACTGATGCAGTCCCAGAGCTGGGCCTGCGTGCCGTTGGTCGTGCTGGAGTTGCCGATCTCGGCGCACCGGCCCGACTGGACTCCCACGAGCTGCACGTTCTGCGGGTTGGTGCTGCCGCCGCTCTGCACGCCAGCCGCGTTGATCACCGTCTGCGCACCCGGCGGCCAACTGCCGTTGCTGACCGTGACGTTGCCGTTGACGACGTTGCCGCGGTCGCCGTTGGTCACATTGGTGCTGTTGTTCGTCGACCAGTTGTTGGTGACGGTGAAGTTGCCCATGTTCTCGGCGTAGTAGTAGTTGGCCGTGGCCCAGGTGCCGGTGGAGGAGAACACGTTGTTCCGGGCGGTGTAGTAGCGGGAGCCCTCGTCGAAGTAGAGCCCGAACCAGCCGTTGGTCCGCAGGCAGTAGTTCTCGTTGATGGTCCCGCCGGGGTTCGCCGACAGCGTGTAGATGCATCCGCCGTCGGTCATCTGCTGCATGACGTCGTGCACGTAGTTGCCGATCACCTGGTTGTTGGCCGCGGTGGTGGCCGTGGTGTAGCGCGGCTGGTAGTTGTACAGGCCCCGGTTCGCGTAGTGCTGGCTACCGCCGGCGTCGTTGGCGCCCCAGCCGTAGCCGACCGACAGACCGGTGTACGGCATGTTGTAGACCTCGTTGTTCGAGACCAGCGAGGTGTTCACGTAGGTGGTCAGGATCGAGACCACGCCCCGGTACTCCAGGCCGAGATCGTGCACCCGGTTGTTGCTGATGGTGATGTTGCGGTTGACCATCCGCTGGTCGCTGGGGTGATGGGCATCCGCGCGGACACCGCCGACCACGATGCCACCGGCGGAGTTCCGGGCGATCTCGGAGCGGGTGACGGTGATGTTGCTGGCGCCCAGACCGACACCGCTGGCGTGGGCGTTGGCGTCGTTGCCGATGCCGATGGCCGTCTGCCCGAGGTTGACGAACTGGGAGTCGCTGAAGGAGATGGTGTTGGCCGCGGAGACCTGCACGGCGCCGGGCATCTGGGCCCAGCTCGGCCGGGTGGCCTCGAACAGCGGACAGCCCTCCTGGCAGGAGGTCAGCGCGTCGGACGGCCGGGCCCAGGAGCCGACGATGTGCGCGCCGGTCTGCTGGTCGGCGAAGCCGTTGCTGCTGCTGGGGCCGAGCCAGCTGGTGCCGGTGAAGGTGATGCCGCTGAACGAGATGTGGTGCGCCGGGGCGTCGTAGCTGCCGCCGACATTGACCAGGGACTGCAACTGCGGCAGCTCCACGCTGACCGAGGTCATGGTCTGCCCGGCGAGCGGGATGTAGTTGAGCTGGCCGTTGCTCGGGTTGAGGTACCACTCCCCCGCCGAGTCCAGGAATTCGTACGCGTTGGCCAGGTAGAAGGGGCCGGCGCGGTGTGGCCTGGAGAGGGTGTCGAACCCGAAGGTGTTGTTGTTCCACGCGGGCTGCTGCATCGTCAGGAAGTTTCCGCTGATGCTCTGCACCGGGGAGTACCTGTCGGTGAACGAGCCGACGCTCTCCACCTCGACCCGGCTCTGGTTGCCGAGGTTGTTGAGGTAGTTGAGCGCGCTGTTGGTGAACCGCATGCCGGACGTGGTGAAGGTGAAGTCGGCCCGGTTCGCGGCGGTCCGCGCCCGGGTGGCGACGACTCCGTTGACGTAGAGCTGGCGGGAGTCGAGCCCGGCGGGAACGCTGGCCCGCCAGATGTTCTTCCCCGAGTCGACAAGCGACCAACCGGTGACCGCCCGGGCGCCGGTGATCGTCGGACGCGCGCCGGCAGCCGCCCGCCAGATCACCTGATAGCCGTTGTTGCCCGAGTCGGCGGCGGTGAACCGCAGCGGCGACGAGAGCCGGTACGCGCCGTTGGCCAACTCGACCACGATGTCACCGGACATCGCGCTGTTGATCGCCCGCACCGCCGTCTGGGCGCCGGTCAGCGAACACGGTTGGCTGGCGGAACAGGTCGTGCCGGTGCCGGAGGGTGACGCGTAGAGGGTGGTGGTGGCCGCGGCGGCTGGGGACGCCGAGGCGGTCACCGCGACCAGGGCGGTGAGCGTTGCGGCGGCCGCGCCGACCAGCAGCCGGCGCAGCGGAGGGGTAGAGGACACGGGACGGGGCTCCTGACGTGTGGAGGGCATGGGGGCGGAACGCCTCGGCGGGCGGGCGCGAGGCGTGGGGGCAGACGGGCGGCTACCCGAGGATCTCCCGGAGATAGCGCAGGCCGTCGGTGGCGAGACGGTCCTGCGAGGGGGCCAACGGACGCCAGATCGCCGCGGCGGTGGCGATGGTCTCGTTCTCCGCCGTGAACGACTCGATGCAGATCGCGCCCTGGTAGCCGGTGTCCCGCAGGACGGTGAAGAAGCGGGGCCAGTCGAAGTGGTCAGCACCGGGAGCGCCCCGGTCGGTGCCGCTGACCTGCACGTGCTTGATGTGCGGGCCGGCGAGGGCGAGGGCCGCGTAGGGGTCGGCCTCCTCGATGTTCATGTGATAGGTATCGATCATGATGCCGACGTTCGGCGGGAGACCGTCGATCAGCTCGACGGTCTGCTCGATGGTGTTGACGACGCTCGTCTCGTAGCGGTTCAACGCCTCGACACCGATGCTCACGCCCACCTCGCCGGCCCGCTCGGCCACCGGCGCCAGGGCCCGCCGGAAATCCGCGTAGCAGGCCGCGCGAGCCGCCGGTGACATCCGCCAGGTGCGGCCGACCGAGGCGTACGCGGGGCCGCCGACGCATCCAGCGCCGACGGCCGCCGCGCTCGCCACGCAGCCCATGAGGTACGCCACCGTCGACTCCACGACCGCTGGCGCGGCGTCGACCAGTTCCCGCCCCGGCGGGGTCACCGCGCAGACGCCGGCGGCGACGAGGCCGTGCGCCGCCAGCAGGTCCCGGGTACGGACCGGATCCCAGTCGCCGGGCTGCTCGATCGGCAGTTCGACAGCGTCGAAGCCGAACGCGGCGATCCGCGGGATCAGCTCGGCCAGCGCCTTGTCGTCGACCGGAGAGGCCCAGACCCAGGGGTTGACGCCGATGGCGTACATCGGACCCTACTTCCAGCGCTGCGGGTAACCGGGCAGGTCGGTGCAGCCGCACATCGCGTAGTGCAACGGCGGCATGCCCGCGTCGAGGTACTGGTCCAGGTTGTCCTGGGTGACGGTCGGCTGCGGCAGCTTCCACGGGTTGGACACCTGCTGGCCGTCGAGGATCCGCAGCGCCGCGATGATCGGGGTACGCCACTGGTAGGTCGGGTAGGTCGGCGCGATCGCGGTGAGCTTCTTGTCCTTCCAGATCTTCAGGAAGTCGAGCTGGTCCTCACCGTTCATCGGCGGGACCGGCTTGCCCGCGTCCTGGAACGCCTCGACCGCTGCGACGGCCACCGCTCCGGCGTCCATCCAGACCCCGTCGATCGTGCCGTACCGCTGGATGTAGTCGTCGACGATCTTCTTGGTCTTGGCCGGATCACCGTCGGTGAACTCGACGCCGACGACGTCTACCTTCGCCTTGTCGAACGCCACCTTCGCCGCCGACCAGCGGGTCTCCAGGACGTCGACGCCGGGCAGGATCCGCAGGGCGAGGACCTTGCCGCCGGGCTTCATCTTCTGGCTGACGAACTCGGCCCCGACGTGGCCGAACCCGTAACCGCCGATGGGGTTGATGAACGTCACCGGGCACTTCGTGTTGACACCACGGTCGAAGACGACGACCGGCAGCCCGGCCTTGCAGGCCGCCTCGACGGCCGGGGTGAGCGTGGCGGTGGTGTTCGGCGAGACGATGAGCGCGTCGCAGCCCTTGCCGAGCAGGTCGTTGATGTCCGCGATCTGCTTTTGGTCCTTGCCCTCGGCGTCGACGTGCACGAACTCCTTGATGCGGCTCTTCTGCGCCTCCACCTCGGCCTGCATGGTCTTGAACCCGACCTGCCGCCACGGGTTGTTCAGGGCCGCGTTCGAGAAGCAGATCTTGTGCGGGCCGTTCTTCTTGAACTTGGCGGTGTCCACCATCGTCGGGTTGAGCACCTGCTCCCACGGCTTGTCGGCCGGGCCCGTCGGTGCCGCGTCGAGCAACGCGAGCTCGGCGTCGTAGTCGGCCTGCACGAAGAACTTCGACTGGTCTCCGGTGCCGGAGCCAGCGGCGGATGCACTTCCCGATGGGCTCGCGGCCGGCTCATCGGTGGAACAGGCGGCGAGGGACAGCACTGTGACAGCGGCCAGCGCCGCCATGGAACGTCGCACTATGGTTTCCCCTTTATCTCGAAGAAGAACGCGTTGCCGAGACCGCCACGGCGAGCAGGATGATCGCGCCCTGGACGGTCGACCTGAGGGCGCCGGAGACGCCGTAGAAATTCATGAGGGCGAACAGCAGTTCGAGGGTCAGCGCGCCGAGCATCGCCCCGACGACCGCGCCGCGACCCCCGCCGAGCGCCACACCACCGAGGACGACCGCGGTGATCGCACCGAACTCCAGGCCCGCGCCGGCCTGGAACGACACGCCGCTGTACCCGCCCAGGAGGATCGCCGCCACCGCCGCCGCGAGCCCGCTGAGGATGAAGGCGAAGGTGCGGGTACGCCACACCCGTACGCCGCTCAACTCGGCGGTGCGCGGGTTGTCGCCGACGGCGACCAGCGTCCGACCGAAGTCGGACCGCATCAGCAGCACGGCCGCCACCGCCAGGACCACCAGGACCACCAGCGCGTACGGCAGCCGGCCCAGCACCGGCACGTCCTCGAAGGCCCGCCGGCCGAACCGCCGGAACTCCTCGGAGAGCCCACCCTTCGGGGCGCCATCGGACCACAGGTAGACCGCGCCCACCAGGATCAGGAACATGCCGAGGGTGGTGATGAACGACGGCACCCGCAGCCGTGTCGTGATCAGGCCGTTGACCAGCCCGACCAGTGCTCCGAAGGCGAGCAGCAGCAGCACCACCGGCCAGGTACGCGCCGGGTCGCTGTCGATCAGCCGGGCGGCGACCACCACCTGCGCGGTGACCAACGACCCGACCGAGAGATCGAACTCGCCGGCCACGATCACGAAGTACTGGCCGGCGGCGAGCAGGATGATCGGCGCCGACCGGCCCAGGAAGGACATCAGCGACGGCGGGGCCAGGAAGTCGGGCTGCCGAATACCGACGAGCACCAACAGCACCGCGAGAATCGCGAGAATCGGCAGGACACCACCGGGGCGTACCCGGGGCAGCCGCAGCGGCAGGGATCGGGGCTGGACGGTCTGCATGGTCAGGCCGCCTTTCGGATGGCCCGGCGGGCGTACACGGCGACCGCGGCGATGATGATGACGCCCCGGATCACCTGCTTGAAGAAGGCGTCGACCTCAAGCTGGTTGAAGATGGCGTCGATGCTGGCGAGCAGCAGCACCCCGCCGACAGTGCCGACGACGCCGCCGCGCCCACCGGCGAGGGCGGTTCCGCCGATCACCACCGCGGCGATCGACTCCAGGTCGTACAGGCCCTCGGTGCCGACCCGCGGGGCGCCCGAGCCGAGCCGACTGGCGAGGTAGATGCCGGCGAGCCCCGCGCACATCGAGCACAGGACATGGGCGGTGACGAGGACCCGGTCGTTACGGACACCGGAGAGCCGGGCCACCTCCGGATCCCCGCCGACGGCGACCAGATGGTGGCCGAAGCGGGTCCGCGTCAGCGCGAACCAGGCCGCCGCGGTGACCGCTGCCAGCAGCAGGAACGACACCGGCACCGGCCCGACGCGCTGGTAGCCCAGCGACTGCACGAGCGAGGGCGCGGTGACGCCGGCCGGACCGTCGTAGCCGTTGTCGAGGTAGCCCTTGAGCAGCAGCCCGACGCCGAGGGTCGCGATGAACGCGTTGACCCGGAACCTGGTGACGAGCAGCCCGTTGAGCAGCCCGACGCCGGCGCTGACGACGAGCACCAGGCCGATGGCCGGCAGCACCGCACCGTCGCTGCCGTTCATCGTCTCGGCCGCGACCAGGGTGCTGAGGCTGATCACGTACGCCACCGAGAGGTCGAGCGAACCCCCCAGGATGACCAGGGTCTGGCCCACCGCGACCAGCCCGAGCCCGGCGGCGACGTGCAGCAGACTCACGGTCGTGGACTGGTTGAAGAGCTGACCGCCGTCGAGCAGGACGACCAACCAGCCGATCGTGAGGGTCAGGGTCAGGGCCACGAAGACGCCCGGTACCGGACGCCGGGCCGGCAGCAGCGACAGCGCGCTCACGCGGCGGCCTCCCGGGTGGTCCCGACCGCCAACGCGACGACCTCCTCCTCGGTCGCGCCGGCGGGCAGCTCACCCGCGACGTGGCCGTCCCGCATGACGACGATCCGGTCACTCATCCCCAGCAGCTCCGGTAGGTCGGACGAGATCATCAGCACCGCCGCGCCATCACGGGCGAGACGGCGGACGAGGTCGTGGATGGCGGACTTCGCGCCCACGTCGATGCCCCGGGTCGGCTCGTCGAAGAGCAGGATCCGCGGGTTGAGCGCGAGCCAGCGGGCCAGCACGACCTTCTGCTGGTTACCCCCGGACAGGAAGCGGATCTCCTGGTCGTCGCCGGCGGCGCGGACCTCCACGGCGGCGAGCAACTCGCGCACCCGGACGGTCCTTGCCGCCCGGCCGGACCGGGCGGCGAACACGGCCCGGCTGGCGAGCAGCGCGTTGTCGAGCACCGACTGCCGGGGGACGATCCCCTCGCCCTTGCGGTCCTCGGTGACGTAGGCGATGCCGGCCCGCATCGCGGTGCGGGGTGAACGCAGTCGGACCGGCCGGTCGTCGAGCGTGACGTCGCCGGTGGTGAACGGCGACACCCCGAAGATCGCACGGGCCAGCGCGGACCGCCCGGAGCCCTGGAGGCCGCCGATGCCGAGCACCTCGCCGGCGCGCAGCTGGAGGTTGACGTCCCGCAGCTTCCGGTTTCCCGCGTCGCGAAGGTTGAGCCGCACCGGGCCCCGGTCCTCCGGGGTGGCCCGATCCGGGTAGTAGCTGGACAGTTCCCGGCCGACCATGTGCCGCACCAACTCGTCGGCGGTGGTGTCCGCGGTGTCCACGGTGGTGACCCGGCGACCGTCCTTGAGAACGGTGATCCGCCCGGACAGGTCGAAGACCTCGGCGAGCCGGTGCGAGACGTACAGCAGCCCGATGCCCCGCTCCTGGAGCCGGCGCACCAGCCCGTAGAGCAGCTCGACCTCGTGGTCGGCCAGCGCGGCGGTCGGCTCGTCCATGATCAGCAGCCGCGCGTCCAGAGCGAGCGCCTTGGCGATCTCGACGACCTGCTGCTGCGCGACGCCCAACTGCCCCACGCGCGCGTCGGCCGGCAACGTGGTCTCACCGATCGAGGCGAGCAGCCGGGCCGTGCGGTCGATCATTCCCCGACGATCGACGAGCCCGCGACGGACCGGCTCGTGCCCCAGGTAGACGTTCTCCGCGACGGTGCGCTCCGGGAGCAGGTTGAACTCCTGGTGGATGATGCCGATGCCGGCCCGCTGCGCGTCGCGCGGGCCACGGAACGTACGCGACGCGCCGGCGAACTCGACCGTGCCGCCATCCGGGGCGTACCCGCCGGAGACGATTTTCATGAGGGTCGACTTCCCGGCGCCGTTCTCACCGACCACGGCGTGCACCTCGCCCGGCGCGACATCGAGGTCGACACCGTCGAGGACGCGGACTCCGAGGAAGGACTTGCCGATGCCCCGAAGGTTGAGTAACGGCACCGGCCGTGGGTCTGACATCCCGAAAGCCCTCACAGATAGTAGTCATCTACAAGCTTCGATCACACGCTACGGCGACCTTGCGGTGTTGACCATCGAACTTTCGTAGCTATCGACGGAGACTTATGTTCGCGTGATGCGAACATTCCCTTGACATCGCCGAAACATCACACGTATGAAGATAGATGTTTGGATGCGGGTCCGCAATCCTCGACCGGGGTTGATTGGCAGGGCCTTCACCCGAGCGACAGCGGCGCCGCAGCGAGGGGGCCGCGCACGACCGTCGTCACCCGGGCAGGACGTCGGACGTCGCTCCATTGATTGACAGTGATCTATCTCTAGCTCATTCTGACCTCGTGGATCACCGGACGAGACCTACAGCGATCATCACGCTGTGTGACGTCCTGCGGGTCTGACTGCCGTTTCGGCGAACGGTACGAGGACCGACCACCGCACCCCGTGCACCCTCGCGCGTCCAGGCACAACCTGGCCCGCCGTGGGGCCCGTGGTGGCAATCGGAGTTGCCCGCCCAACCTAGGAGACGGCATGCGTCGCAACACATTGCTCATCTCAGTGATCGCCGGCCTGTTGCTGGCGCTCGGACTCGCCCCACCCGCGTCGGCGGCCCCGGCCTTCCGCGCCCTACTGTTCACCAAGACCACCGGCTACCGGCACGACTCGATCCCCGCCGGGATCAGCATGTTCCAGCAGCAGGCCGCGGCGAACAACTTCGAGCTGGTGCAGACCGAGGACTCCAGCGTCTTCACCGCCAGCAACCTGGCCACCTTCGACGTCATCATCATGTTCCAGACCTCCGGCATGGTCTGGACCTCGGCGGCCCAGCGCCAGGCGGTGGAGGGCTACCTCGCCAGCGGCAAGGGCATCGTCGGCATCCACAACGCCACCGACATGGGCATCGAAGCCGAGTACCCGTGGTGGGACCAGACCATCAACGGCGGCGCCCACATGCCGGAGCACTCCCCCGGCGTACTGCCCGGCACCGCCATCGTCGCCGACAAGCAGCACCCGTCGACGGCCGGCCTGCCGGACCGGTGGAACCGCAGCGAGGAGTGGTACAACTTCGACGCCAACCCACGCGGCAACGTACACGTGCTGGTGACCGCCGACGAGCGCACATACAACCCGGGTTCCCGGGCGATGGGACCGGACCACCCGATCTCCTGGTGTCGCAACACCGGTGGCGGGCGGGTGTGGGCCACCGCGATGGGCCACGCCATCGCCTCCTACAGCGAGACGAACTTCCAGAACCACGTCCTGGGTGGTGTCAAGTGGGCGGCCGGCAACGTGGCCGGGGACTGCGGCGGCACCGTCTGGGGCAACTTCGAGAAGCGCACCCTCGACGACAACACCGTCGACCCGATGGCGTTGGGTGTGGCGCCCGACGGCCGCGTCTTCTACGTCCAGCGCGGCGGCCAGGTGAAGATCTTCAAGCCCTCCACCAACAGCACCGTCACCGCCGGCACGCTCAGCGTCTACACCGGCGGCGAGGACGGCCTCACCGGCATGGCGCTGGACCCCAACTTCGCCAGTAACGGGTACATCTACCTCTACCACTCGCCGGCCAGCAGCAGCACCGACGTCAACCGGGTCTCCCGCTACACGGTCAGCGGTGACACGCTGAACACGTCGAGCGGTGTGACGATCATCGACATCCCGGCGTACCGGGACCGCACGTTCCCCGAGCCCGGCCACACCGGCGGGTACATCAAGTTCGGCCCGGACGGCAACCTCTTCATCGGCACCGGCGACGACACACCGCCGAACCTGGACCCGAACTGGCAGGGCTACGCCCCGCTGGACTGGCGGTCGGGCAAGTCCAACCTGGATGCCGCCCGCAGCGCCGGCAACACCAACGACCTGCGCGGCAAGCTGCTGCGCATCCGGCCCTCGGCCAGCGGTGGCTACACCATCCCGTCTGGCAACCTCTACCCTCAGGGCACCGCGCAGACCAAGCCCGAGGTCTACGCGATGGGCTTCCGCAACCCGTTCCGCTTCTCCATCGACCCGGCCAACGGCTGGGTCTACCTGGCCGACTACGGGCCGGACCGGAACCCGCCCACCACCAACCGCGGTCCCGAGGGCCTGGTCGAGCTGAACGTGATCAAGACGCCCGGCAACTACGGCTGGCCGTTCTGCCACGGCGACAACCAGCCGTACGCGCCGTTCAACCCCGACACCGGCGTGGTCGGCGCGAAGTTCAACTGCAACTCGCCGGTCAACAACTCGCCGAACAACACCGGGCTGGTAAACCTGAAGCCGGTCGTCATGCCCAACATGTGGTACGGCTACGGCACCTCGCCGACCTTCCCGGAGCTGGGCTCCGGCGGCTCCGCGCCGATGGGCGGGCCGATCTACCGGTACGACGCGTCGAACCCGTCGGCGACGAAGTTCCCGCCCTACTACGACGGCGTGCACTTCTTCTACGAGTGGTCGCGTAACTACATCAAGGAGGTGCACTTCGACTCCTCCTCGGCGGTGACCCGCACCAACCCGTTCCTGCCCGGTGGCGGGTTCAACAAGCCGATGGACATGGAGTTCGGCAAGGACGGCTCGCTCTACCTGCTGGAGTGGGGCACCAACTTCGGTGGCGGCAACAGCGACTCCGGGCTCTACCGGATCGACTACATCCAGGGCGGCCGGTCGCCGATCGCCAAGGCCACCGGCACGCCGACGAGTGGTAGCGCACCGCTCACCGTCCAGTTCAGCAGTGCCGGCACGGCCGACCCGGATCCGGGTAACACGCTGAGCTACCAGTGGACGTTCGGCGACGGCACCACCTCCACGGCGGCCAACCCGTCGAAGGTGTACACCGCCAACGGCAACTACACGGCCCAGTTGAAGGTCACCGACAACACCGGCAAGACGGGCTTCGCCAACGTCCAGATCACCGTCGGCAACAGCGCGCCGGTGGTCACCATCACCACCCCGCCCAACGGAGGCATGCTCAACTTCGGTGACAAGGTGCCGTACCAGATCACCGTGACCGACCCGGACGGCGGCACCGTCGACTGCTCGAAGGTGTTCCTCAACCCCGCGCTGGGTCACGACGACCACGCGCACGAGACCACCGAGTACCCGGGCTGCTCGGGGACCATCTCCACCGACCTGCTCGGTGGGCACCCCGACGGCGCCAACCTGTTCTACGTACTGAACGCGCGCTACACCGACAGCGGTGGCGCGGGCGGGGCTGCCCCGCTCACCGGGACCGCGCAGGCGATCCTCCAACCGAAGCACAAGCAGTCCGAGTATTTCAGCAGCCAGTCGGGCGTCCGGGTCGTCGACCAGGCCGCGGCGGAGAGCACCAAGCGCGTCGGTGACATCTCCTCGAACGACTGGATCGCGTTCAGCCCGATGAACCTGTCGGGTATCTCAACGGTCAGTTACCGGCTGTCGTCGCCGTCCGGCGGCGGCTCGATCGAGCTGCGCGCCGACTCACCGACCGGCACCCTGCTGGCCACCACCACGGTGCCCAGCACGGGTGGCTGGGACAACTACCAGTCCACGACTCCGGTGAGTGTCGCCGCGACCAGCGGGACACAGACGCTCTACATGGTGTTCAAGAACAGCAACAACTCTTTCGATCTGGACTCGCACACCTTCGGCGGCAACGGCGTCGGGACACCCGGCACCGGCACCGGCACCGGCCTGGCCGGCAAGACCTACACGGTCACGGCGCAGCACAGCAACAAGCTGATGGACGTCAGCGGTGTCTCCACCGCCGACGGCGCCCAGATCACCCAGTGGGCGTCCACCGGCGGCAACAACCAGAAGTGGCAGGCCGTCGACGCCGGTAACGGCGCGCTTTACCTCAAGGCGGTGCACAGCGGCAAGTGCGTCGAGGTGGTCGGTAGCTCGACCGCGGCGGGTGCCTTCCTCCAGCAGGCCACCTGCAACAACGGCAACCAGCAGAAGTTCACCGCCACCGCGACGGGAACCTCCGGCGTGTACACGGTGAAGAGTGTGCTGAGCGGGCTCTGCGTGGACGTCAACGGCGCTTCCACCGCCGACGGCGCCCGGCTGTTGCAGTGGACCTGCCACAGCGCCGCCAACCAGCAGTGGCGGTTCACCGCAGTGTGACCCCCGGCTGTCGCGGTAACAACTGACGTCCCGGTCGGGACCGGTATCCGAGGAGCGGAGCCGGTCCCGGCCGGGACGTCGTCGTCGCCTCCGCGGGTGTCGTCGCCTCCGCGGGTGCAGAGCAAAGGCGGGCGCGGTCATCACATCCGCAGGTCTCGTCGCACCCGCGGGTGCAGAGCAAAGGTGGGCGTCGTCGTCAGTCGGGCAGGGCCGGAGAGTGCCGACCGGGCGGCGCGGCGAGCAGCCCGGCGGAGGCCAGGTCGTCCCACAACTCGTCCGGCACCACGACTCCGGACCGGCGTACCGTCTCGACCGCCTGCGCCTCGTTGCGGACGCCGACCACCGTCGACACCACGGCCGGGTGCCGGCGGACGAAGGCGAGGGCCGCCTGCGGCAGGGTCACCCCGTACGTCTCGCAGATCGTGGCGATCCGCCGCGCCCGTTCGATCAGCTCCGCCGGGGCCTGCTGGTAGTTGTAGACGGCGTCGGCCGGCGGCCGGTCCCGTGACAACAGCCCCGAGTTGTAGACGCCCGCGATGACCACGCCCACCCCCCGACTCTCGGCGGCCGGCAGCAGATCACCGGCCGCGCCCTGCTCAAGCAGGGTGTACCGCCCGGCGCACATCATCACGTCCACGTCGGTCTCCCGGACGAACCGGGCCAGCATCGCCGACTGGTTCATGCCGGCACCGATGGCACCCACGACCCCCTGGTCCCGAAGGTCGATCAGGGCGGGTACGGCCTCAGCCGCGGCCTGCTCCCAGTGCTCGTCCGGGTCGTGCAGGTAGACGATGTCGATCCGGTCCAGACCGGTCCGGCTCAGGCTGGCCTCGATGGAGCGGAGAACGCCGTCGCGGCTGAAGTCCCACACCCGCCGGTGCGTCGCGGGCACATCGAACCCGTCGGAGTCCCGCAGATGCGCGTCCTGAGGCGACGGCACCAGAAGTCGTCCGACCTTCGTCGACACCACGTACTCCTCGCGCGGCCGTTGGCGCAGCGCGGCGCCGAGGCGGCGCTCGGACAGCCCGAGACCGTAGTGCGGCGCGGTGTCGAAGTACCGCACGCCCGCCTCCCACGCGGCGTCGACCGCCGAGGCGAACTCCTCATCCGTCGTCGTCCGGTACAGATTGCCACCCTGGGCCGCGCCGAAGCCCAGCTCGGTGAGACGTACCTCCGGGCGGCGCGGCAGGGCACGCGCCATCATGACGCGGCCAGCCCGTAGACGCGGCGTGCCGTCTCGCCCCAGACCGACGCCTGGCCGGCTGCGTCCTGGCCGTCCAGCAGCTCCGCCAGGGTGTCGACCCACCGCTGGTACGAACTGGCGAGGAGGCAGACCGGCCAGTCCGAGCCGAACATCAGTCGGTCCGGCCCGAACGCGTCGAGGGCGTCCTCGACGGCGGGTCGAAGGTCCGCCGGCGTCCAGTGCGGAAGCGGCACCTCCGTCACCAGCCCGGAGAGCTTCGCGGTCGTGTTGGGCGAGGCCGCCAACGACCGCACGTCCCGGCTCCACTGCGCCAGCTCCGGATGGCCGAGCGCGGGCTTGCCCAGGTGGTCGAGGACGAAGCTCACCTCGGGCAGGTCGCGGGTGAGACGCGCGGCCATGGGGAGCTGGTGCTGGCGTACCAGCAGGTCGAAGACGAGACCGGCGGCGCCCACCGCCGCGATCCCCCGACGGACGTCCGGGCGGTCCAGGTACGCCGGGTCGGTCTCGGACTGCACGAGGTGGCGGATGCCGACGAGGCGTTCCCCACCCCGAGCGGCCCGCAGGCGGTCGAGACGGTCCGCAACGTCGTCGGCGGTCAGGTCCACCCAGCCGACCACCCCACGGACGAGGGGGTTTTCGGCCGCCACGCCCAGCAGGTCCACCGTCTCCGGCTCGGAGGCGATGGACTGCACCACCACGGTCGCGGTGACCCCGGCCGCCCGGGCCAGCGGCGCGAGATCGGCGGGTTCGAAGTCGGCGTCGATGGCCGCCATGGTCGTCGGGTCGATCCACGGCTGCGGGTGCCGTGCGCGGACCCAGAGGTGGTGGTGTGCGTCGACGATCCCGGCGCGGCCGGGCACCTGCGCGCCCGTCATCGGCCCAGCCAGCCGCCGTCGACGGGCAGCACGATCCCGTTGACGTAGTCCGACGCGCTGGACGCCAGGAAGACCGTGGCGCCGCCGAGATCGTCGGCCCGGCCCCACCGGCCGGCCGGGATCCGGCCGAGGATCGCCTGATTGCGGTCGGGGTCGTCGCGCAGCGCCTGAGTGTTGTCGGTGGCGATGTAGCCGGGAGCGATGGCGTTGACGTTCACCCCGTGGGCCGCCCACTCGTTCGCCAGCGCCTTGGTGAGGCCGGCCACGCCCGACTTCGACGCGGCGTAACCGGGGACGGTGATGCCGCCCTGGAAGCTCAACAGCGACGCGGTGAAAATGATCTTCCCTCGGCCACGCTCGACCATCGTCCGGCCGATCTCCCGGCTCAGGACGAACTGGCTGCTGAGGTTCACCTCGATCACCTGGTCCCACATCTCGTCCGGGTGCTCCGCGGCCGGGGTCCGGGCGATCGTGCCGCCGTTGTTCACCAGGATGTCGACCGGCCCGAGCGCGATGATGTCGGCGGCCAACCAGTGCACGGCCGCCCGGTCGCCGAGGTCCGCCCGCAGCGCCGTGAACCGGCGGCCGGTGGCGCGCACCCGGCGTTCGACCTCGCTGCCCTCCGCTTCGAGTTGCGCGGAGACGCCCACGATGTCAGCGCCGGCCAGGGCCAGGGCCTCGGCCATGGCGAGACCGATACCGCGCCGCGCCCCGGTCACCACGGCGGTCTGGCCGGACAGGTCGAAGAGCGCCGTCACTGGTTACCCTCCCGCACATCGAGCAGCACCTTCATGACGCCGCCACCCTCCAGCGCCGCGAAGGCCGCGCCGGCCGCCTCGACCGGCTCGACCCGGGAGATCAGCTGCCGTGCCGGGATCGCACCCGAGGCGACCAGCCGGATCGCCTCCACCATGTCGTCGCGCTGATACAGCCGGGCACCGAGGAGTTCCAGCTCACGCCAGAAGAACCGGTGCAGGTTGACCTCCCGGGGTTGGGGATGGATCGCCACCATCACCAGCCGCCCGCGCGTGGTGAGGACGTCGACCGCCGTGGTGACGCCGGCCGCCGCGCCGGACACCTCGAAGGCGATATCGGCGCCCGCGCCCTCGGTACGGTCGTTGACCAGCGCCACGACATCGGTCGACCGCGGGTCGACGGCCTCGATCCCGATCCCTTCGGCCACCTCGCGTCGGAACGGGTCCGGCTCGACGAGAAGAACCCGCGCGCCGCGGCCCCGCGCGACAGTGGCGATGAGGACGCCGACCGGCCCGCCGCCGACCACGACCACCTGGTCGTCGGCGGTCACGTTCCCCCGGCGTACGTCGTGCACGGCGACCGCGACCGGCTCGACGAGCGCCGCGTGGTCGAGGGGCAACTCCTCCGGAAGCGGCAGGACCAGCTCCGCCGGCACGGTCCAGGAGGACTGCATGGCACCCGGAGAGTCGATGCCGAGGAAGTTCATCGCGTGGCAGACGTGGGAGTTGCCACGCTGGCAGGCGGCGCAACGGCCGCAGGGTCGGGTCGGCATCACGGTGACGGCCTGACCGACGTTCCAGCCGGTCACACCCGCGCCGACAGCCGCGATGCGCCCGGACATCTCGTGCCCGATGATCGCGGAGTCACCAACCCGGGCGTCCATGTCCCCGTGGTAGATGTGCAGATCCGTACCGCAGATCCCGGTGTACGCCACCTCGATCCGTACCTGGCCACGGCCCGGTGGCTCCGGGTCGCGGTGCTCGATTCCGAGGTGTCGCGCTCCCCGGTAGACGACTGCCTTCATCGTTCCTCCGTCTCGGCGGTCGGTACGTCGGTCGTGCCGACCGGGCATGGTCGTGGGTGCACCGCCGTCGCGATGCACCCACGCCTTCCCTGTTCGGGTGGTCAGCTCAGTGCCGTACGGTCGGCGACACGTCGTTGTGGGAGTTCAGCGGTACGACGGGCACCTGGCGGGTGGGGATCACCCCGTCGAACCCGGCCAGCAACCGTCGGCCGGCCCGCTCCGGCCGGACGTTGGGGCTGTCGGCCGTCTGCGCCCGCGGGAGGCGGTTGGCCGCCCGGATCCGCTCCTCGTCCACCCGGACCCCCAGCCCGGGTGCATCGCCGAGGATGAACGCGCCATCCTCGACGTGCAGGTCGATGGAGACACCGACCGGTGGGTGCAGGTCCTGCAACTCGCTGGTCAGGTGGTTCGGCACCGAGGTCGCGGCGTGCAGCAGCCCGACCGGGCTGTTGCCGATCGGGCTGACCGGCAGGTCGTGGGCGTGGGCCAGGGCGGACGCCCGCAGGAAGTGGGTGACCCCCCAGACGGCCGCCATCTGGACGATGTCGACAGCGCCGGCGGCGATCAGCGGACGGTACTGTTCGAGCCCGGTGAGGTTCTCACCGGTGGCGACCGACGCGGCCACCCCTCGGCTGACCGTGGCGAGACCCTCGGCGTCCCAGCGCCGGACCGGCTCCTCGATCCAGATGAGGTCCAGGGTGCGTTCCAGTTCGCAGACGTGCCGGACGGCCTGCTTGCGGGTCCACGCCTCGTTGACGTCGAGCATCAGACCGGGCCGCCGGCCGTGCCCGGCCTCGGTCAGGACCTCCTTGACCAGGCCGAGGCGATGCCGGTCGCTCTCGATGTCGAGGCCACCCTTGAGCTTGGCCGCGCGCAGACCGTGGCTCGCGTAGACCTCGTACTCCGCGACGAGTTCGTCGTCGGTGAGCCCGATGTCCAGCCCGGACGCGTAGGCGCTGACCCGCCGGTCTCGTCCGCCCAGCAGCCGCCACAGCGGCTCGCCGACGGCCTGCGCCTTGATGTCCCAGAGCGCGGTGTCCAGAGCGCCGATGGTGCCGAACACCGGCCCCGCGTGGCCCGCCTTGAAGGTGTGCCGCAACATGCGGTCGTACAGGGTCGTCACGGCACGGGGGTCTTCGCCATCGATGGCTGCGAAGATCCGCTCGATCTCGACGTGTGGCCCGAGGCCGACGCCCGAGATGCCCTCGTCGGTGTCGACGATGACGATCGAGACCGGGACCACTCCGTCGGCGAACACTCCGTTGGCGTCGCCGACGGGTCGCCCCCATTCCTGGACCGTGGTGAGCGTCCGATAACCCGTGATCCGCATGTCAACCCTTCGTGGAACCGGCGGCCACACCGTCGGCAATTTGGCGCTGGAGGAACAGGTAGACCAACAGGACGGGTATGGCGGCGATCAGCACCCCGGAGGCGAAGGTGGGGATGTTGTCGGAGTACTGCCCGCGCAACGAGGTCACCCCGATCATGAGCGTCCGGTGATCGGCCGAGGGCATCATCACCAACGCCATGAGGACGTCGTTCCAGCAGAACAGGGCGTTGAGGATGCCGACCGACAACAGCGCCGGGGTGCCCAGGGGCAGCATGATCCGGCGGTACACGCCGTACACCGTGTTGCCGTCGATCCGCGCGGCGTCGACGATCTCCGGCGGAATGCCCCTGTAGTAACTCGTCATGAGGAAGACCGTGAACGGCAGGAACTGGGCCACGTAGACCAGGATCAGGCCGGGGTACGTGTCGATGAGCGCGGTGTCCGCCATGATCCGGGCGAGCGGCACCATGATCACCTGGAACGGGATGAAGAGCCCCGCGAGGCAGCCCAGGAACAGCGCCGACGAGCCGCGGAACCGCAGCTGGCTCAGGGCGAAGCCGGCCATCGACCCGAACAGCAGCAGCAGGAGCACCGACACCGTCACCACGAACAGCGAGTTGACGAAGTAGCGGCCCATGCCGACGCTGTTCCACGCCGTGCTGATGTTCTCCCAGCGCAGGGCGTCGGTCAGGCCGAACCGGTCGAGGATGTAGTCACGCCGGGTCTTCATCGCGACGTTGGCGGTGAACAGCAGGGGGTAGATCGTCGCCAGCGCGAGCAGTGCCATCGGGATGGCGATCAACCACCGGCCCAGTCGAATGCGGGACATCAGTCCTCCTTCCCCGCTCGTTCCAGCAGTTTGATCTGCATGAGCCCCACCACCAGCATGATCACGAAGAGGATCGTCGACGCGGCCGAGGCGAGAGCCGGGCGGTTCATCTGGCCCTGCTGGATCCAGATGTAGTACTCCGGCAGGTATGTCGAGCCCTCCGGGCCGCCGCTGGTCATGACGAAGAGCAGCCCGAACATCGAGGTCAGCATCCCGATCATCGTGGTCACGAAGACGAACTGGATGGTCCGGGCGAGGCTCGGAATGATCACGTGCCAGACCACCTGGCGGAGCGACGCACCGTCCACCCGGGCGGCGTCCAGGAGGGCAGCGTCCAGCGTGGCGAAGCCGGCGAGGAACACCACGAGGGCCATTCCGAAGGTGGCCCAGATGTGCACGCCCGCCACGATGAACATCGCGATGTCGGGGTCACCGAGCCAGTCCACCGGACCGACACCGAACGACCCGAGCACGGCGTTGAGGGGGCCGTCGAAGCCGAGCAGCAGGTTGAAGATCGCACCGACGATGACCGGCGAGAGCACCGCCGGAAAGAAGTAGACGCTGCGGTAGAAGCGGTGGCCGGGCACCCGCAGGTAGATGAACGTCGCGAGCAGACCCGGGATCGCCACCGCCACCGGGAGCAGCAGCACCAGCAGCCCGACGTTGCGCAGCGCGGTCCGGAACAGCGGATCCCCGAACAGCTCACCGTAGTTGCCGAATCCGACAGCCGTTCCGTTCTGCGCGCCGTCGCCGGTGAAGGAGAAGTTGACGCCGAGGATCAGCGGGTAGAGCCGCAGCAGCACGATGATCAGGACGGCTGGGGCGACCAGGATGTAGGGGGCGTAGCGCTCGGCCCCCGGGCCGCCGCGGCTGCGACGGGGGCGTGCGCCACCGCGACGCGCGGCGGGGTCGACCGCCGCCCCGCCGGCCCGCCCGGCCGAAGCCAGGCGGACCGACGGTTGCGTGTTTCCGATCGGCACGAGGTCAGCCCGCCTGGTCGGAAGCGGCCAACTGCTTCACCACCTCGTCGACGGTGATCGAACCGCTGAGCAGCTGCTGGGAGAGGCGTCCCATGAGGTCGATCGTCTTCGAGGAGAGCGCGACGTGCAGAGCGGGCTTGCCGCTCTTCAGCTCGCTCACGATCGTGCTGGCGGCCGGGCCGGCCTGCGACACGTCGATGGTGGTGTCGGAGGCGATCGCGCCGGCGTCGGCGTAGAACGCCTTCAACGCGTCGGCCGAGGTCAGCGAGCGCACCAGGTCGGCGGCCACCTTGGGGTCCTTCGTCCACTTGGCGACCGCGTAGCCGATGCCGCCGTCGTACGGGAGACTCGGGGTGGTACCGGCGGTAACGACCGGGGCCTTCATGACGCCGAGCTGCTCCGGGGTGAGAAACTCGTTGAAGGCCTTCCAGTGCCCGACGTCCGACATGAGGCCCATGACGTGGGCGGCCTTGCCGGACTGGAAGGCCGCGAAGGAGTCGTTGAACATCGCGGTCGAGTTGGCCCCGTCCGTGTTCATCTTCCTGTCGCCGGTCTCCTTCCAGAGCTGGAAGACCCGCTTCACGTTCGGCGAGCTCCAGTCGCGCTTGCCGGTGATCCAGGCGTCGTACTCCGCGGCGGTGAGGGTGACCGACCCCATGCTGGAGAGCCAGAACTGGATGCCGACGCCTTCCTTGTTGCCGAGAGCGAAGCACTTGGAGCCGGCCTTGGCGACGGCGGCGCAGTCCGCGACGAACTTGTCCCAGGTGGTGGCGGGGCTGGCCGGGTCGAGGCCGGCCTTCCGGTAGATGTCCTTGTTGTAGTAGATCGGGTAACCCTGCAGCGTCACCGGGCCGCCGTAGACCTTGCCGTCCTTGGTGAACGCTTCCCACCCGGCCAGCCGCTGCTTGTCCTCGGCCACGTAGTCGGTGATCGGCACCAACGCGTCCACCCGGTCGCGGATCTGGCCACCGCCGTTGAACATCATGACGTCCGGGCCCTTGCCGGACTGGATCGCCGCGCCGAGCAGGGTGTAGTACTGGTCGAAGGGCTGGGCGACGAACTCGACCTCGACGTCGGCGTGCTTCTTCTTGAAGTCGGCCTTGGCCTTGTCCAGATAGGATTTGGCGAATGGCTCGCCGGACTTCCAGTCCCACACCACCAACTTGCCGTCCGAGCTGGTTGACTTGCCCGAATCGCTAGCACTTCCACAACCGGCCAGGGCCAGGCCCACAACGAGGACGGCCGACCACATCGCGCGCTGTCTCATCAGTTGTCACCTCTGTATGGGGGGTGGCCGGCGGGTACCCCGCGAGCCAATGTGACGGGAACGTAACTCGTATGACGTGTGACGTCAACACCCGGCCGTACACTGATCCAGACGTCGTGCCACGGCGATCCATTCGGAGGGGGACATGACGCCACCGCAGGAGACAGCCCTGAACAGCCCGGAGACCCCGGCGTGGGTGCGTCGGCCGGCCAATCTCGCCAGGGCGGTCACCGCCGAGCTGGTGGAGCGCATCGTCCGCGGCGTACACCCGTCCGGGACGTCCCTACCCCCCGAGCCGATCCTCTGCGAGACCTTCGGGGTGAGCCGGACCGTGGTCCGGGAAGCCGTGAAGATCCTTCAGGAGAAGGGGCTGGTGCAGGTCCGCCAGGGCGCCGGCACCATGGTCACCCCACCCTCGCACTGGGACATGCTCGACGAGCTCGTCCTCGCGGCCACCATCGCGGTCGACGACAGCCTCGCCATCCTCGACGACCTGGTCGTCACCCGGCGGGTGCTGGAGTCCGACATGGCGAACGTCGCCGCCCGCCTCGCCGACGCGGAGACCATCGATCGACTGCGGGCGATGGTGGACCGGATGGACGAACTCGTCGACGACCACGTCACCTACCACGACCACGACCGGGCCTTCCACGACACGATCATGCAGGCGTCCGGGAACCGCATCGCCCGTGGCGTCGTACGCGCGTTGGAGAGCCAGGTGATCAACACCGCCCGCTACATGGGCCGGACCGAACGCGCGTTGTGCGTGGCGTCCAACCAGGGCCACCGGCGCATCTACGAGCGCATCGCCGCCCACGACGCCAACGGCGCCGCCGAGGCGATGTTCACCCACATCACCGAGGCATGGCTGGTCCGCCGCAGTGGCTCGGGCAGCCCGGTCCGCCTCGAACGCTGACCGTCCCGGGCGACGGACGGCGCCCACCCCCGAGGTACGGGAGCGGGCGCCGCCAGCCGAGGCCGACCAGTGTCAGGAGAACTGGGCGAAGAACCTCCAGATCTCACCCTTGGTCCAGGTGGTGATGCCGCTCTCGGCGTAGGTGCCGTCCACCGGGCCGGGCATGTGACCGTTGTCGTACGCCGCCCACTGCACCGGGTACCCCGCCCGGCAACCCGAGTAGGCGGTAGTGATGTGGGTACGGCTGCCGCCGGCCGGCTCGGGCGGGTTCTGCGCGGTACAGCCGTTGTTCCGGACGAACGTGTCGCGCAGCGCTCTGCCCTGGGAGATGTTCAGGACGTTGTCCGTGATGCCGTGCAGCCCGAAGTACGCGATCGGCTGCGTACCGCCGCTGCACCCGCTGATCTGCGCGCCGGAGATGACCGCGACGGCCCGGAAGACGGTGGCCCGCGCGCAGGCGACGGCGTAGCTCATGCCGCCACCCCAGCTGAAGCCGAGCGCGAACCGCTGCCTCGGGTTGACGCAGAGGCTGCTCTCGATCCGGCTGATCATGTCGTCCACGAAGGTGATGTCCTCACCGCCGGCGTTGCCCCAGCCGTTGCCGAACCCCTGGGGCGCGACCAGGATCGCGCTGTTGTTCGACTGCTCCTGCTGCCCGTAGTAGGACCATGCGGTCCCGCTGGTGCCGCCGGAGGAGATCTCCTGCATGGTGCCGCCCCGCCAGTGGAAGGCGAAGATCAGCCGGTAGGGGTTGCTGTTGTTGTAGTTGGCGGGCACCCGCAGGATGAAGGTTCGGCTCTTGCCGTTGCTCTGGATCGTGTGCGTGCCGCTGGACAGCGTCGGCGCCTTGCCGCAGCCGCTACCACCCGACGGCGGTGGGTTGCCGCCGTCGACGGGGACGAGTTGCCACTGCTGGTTGGTGCCGCCCCAGTCGGCGTACTGGACGACGTTCCCACCGTCGGCGGTGGACGCGCCCTGCACCTCGACGGCCTTGTTGCTGTTGCGGTTGATCAGCCGCACGTAGCCGCCGTCCGAGTCGGCCAGCCGGAACTGCTGGTTCGTCCCGTTGAGGTCGGACCACTGCACGATCGCACCGCCGTCGGCGGTGGAGAAGTTGCTGACGTCGAGCACCTTGCCCGAGTGCCGCGACTTGATCCGGTAGTAGCCGCTCCCGGAGTCCACGAACTGCCACTGCTGGTTCGCGCCGTTGTTGCGCGTCCACTGGCTGATCCGCGCGCCGTCGTTGGTGGCCGAGGCGTACAGGTCCAACGCCTTGCCGCTGTTCCGGTTCACCAGGGCGTACCAGGCGTTGGTGTCCACGGTCGCTGCCGCCGCTGGCGCCGCGTTGACCGCAACGAGGGTGCTGGCCGCCATGACCGCAGCCGCCGCCGCGGCCAACCCTGACCGCCAGTGACGTCTCTGTCGAGAGGCGGGACGAGCCTCACCGAGGGCTTTCATGGTCCACTCCTTCGATCGGGGTCACCCACGAGCAGAACCTCGCGGGTGCCCTGGCGTACGTGCCGGCGGTCCTGGTGGTGGCGTCAGCACGTCTGGGGTGTTGTGCGGGCAACCTCGCGGCGAAACGGCGCAAGGGCGGGCTGCCGGCCGGATCCCGATCGGCCGGCAGCCCCCTCCTGCCCGGGTCGTCGACGACGATCGCTAACCGATCCGGACCAGTTGCCACTGCTGGTTGGTGCCGCCCCAGTCGGCGTACTGCACGATGTTCCCGCCGTCGGCCGTGGACGCGCCCTGCACCTCGACGGCCTTGTTGCTGTTGCGGTTGATCAGGCGGACGTAGCCGCCGTCCGAATTCGCGAGTCGGAACTGCTGGTTCGTGCCGTTGAGGTCGGACCACTGCACGATCGCGCCGCCGTCGGCGGTGGAGAAGTTGCTGACGTCGAGCACCTTGCTGGAGTTGCGGGACTTCACCCGGTAGTAGCCGCCGCCCGAGTCGACGAACTGCCACTGCTGGTTGTTGCCGTTGTTGCGCGTCCACTGGCTGATCCGCGCCCCGTCGGTGGTGGCCGAGGCGTACACGTCAAGTGCCTTGCCGCTGTTCCGGTTCAGCAACACGTACCAGGCGCTGGTGTCCACTCCGGAGCCCGGCGGGGGCGTGGTGGGTGGGGTGGAGCCGCCGTTCAGGGCGTCCAAAACAGCGGTGTACGCGGCCTTCTTGTTGCCGTTGCAGTCGAACAGCAGGGCGTTGTCGGACCCACGCCACGAGTCGCAGTCGCGCACACCCCAGGTGGTGATGCCGGTGCAGCGGGAGACGTTCATGCAGGCGCGGGTGACCGACCCGAAAATGCTGGCCTGGTTGCCGCCGGTCATCACGTCCAACTCGGTGATCTGCACATCCACACCGAGATCAGCGAAACGCTGCAGGTTGGCCTGGTAGTCACCCGCCAACGACGTACCCAGGTGCGACTGGAACCCCACACAGTCGATCGGCACGCCACGGGACTTGAAGTCCCGCACCATGTTGTAGATCCCCGTCGACTTCGCGTTGATCCCGTCGGTGTTGTAGTCGTTGTAACACAACTTCGCACCCGGATCCGCCGCCCGCGCAGCCCGGAACGCCGCCTCGATCCAGTCATTCCCCGTGCGCTGCAGATTCGAGTCACGACGCCCACCGGAACCACCGTCAGCGAACGCCTCATTCACCACATCCCAGGCATAGATCTTGCCCCGGAAATGCGTCGCCACCTGCGTGACGTGATTGATCGCCGCGTTACGCAACGCGCTACCCGACAAGCCCTGCGCCCAACCCGGCTGCTGCGCGTGCCACAACAACGTGTGACCCCGCACGCTCATGCCATTGGCCTGCGCGTGACTGACCAGACGATCACCACCGCCGTAGTTGAACTGGCCCTGCTGCGGCTCGGTGGCGTCCCACTTCATCTCGTTCTCGGGCACGACACTGTTGAACTCACGGTTCAGAATGGTCGTGTAGGCGCTGGTGGACAGCTTGCCCGTGGCGACAGCGGCGCCGAAGTAGCGGCCCTTCTCGGCCGCGGCCGCCTTCAAGGTCGTGCCGGCACCGGCGGCGGGAGTCAGCGCCACCGTCATGCCGGTGGTGAGGGCGACGGCGATGGTCGCCGCCGCCAGCATCGTTCTCATGGGTTTCATGGCGTTCCTTTTCAGTGGTTGCATCGGTGGTGGTGATGTGCCACTTCGCTCGGGAACCGATCGGGGCGGTCATCCTGGCCGCCCGGCATCAGCACGCACAGTCCGAGACGGCGGCCGCCGACGCCTGCCGGGTCCCGAGGTGACGTCCGCATGCCCTTGCGGACGACGTGATCGCAGGTACGACCCGTGCGGCTCGCCCGGTGAGCCACGACAGCGATCGTCCTCTATATCGAGAGTGAGCGATAACATGCCGTTCGTCAAGACGTAACGGGGCGTTAACGCCGATCTCCCGGAACGCCACGTTTCGCCCGGTACCAAACGCGCAGGGCAACCGTGCTCAGCCGCCGTACGACCAGCGGACGAGCGGTACCACCGAGCCGCCGGGGTCGCACCGCACAGCGACTCTGTTATCGCTCACAGTCGTCGGCCGGCGGCGGCCGACTCCTCGTGGTTCACGAGCGCCCGGTAGCCGAGCTACTCGGAGACGATCGCGCCGGGTCCGCGTCGGCGCGTATCCCGGCGACCAGATCAGCAGTGGTGTGCGCCTCGATGCCGGGCTGCGCGGCGTCGGCGAACCGCTCGACGACCGCCCGGACGTGTCGCTCGGCGGGTGCGGCGAGGCCGTCGTAGACGGCGGCGAACAACTCCCGTGCCGGCCGCCGGAGCCACTCCCGTGGGAGGAGCTCCACCGGCAACTGCGGATCGAGAACGGGGAACCGCCGGAAGGTGTCCATGACCTCGGTACGCGCCCGCACCGCGGCGGCACCGTCGACCTGCCCGGACGCCACCCCGGGCAACAGTGGCGTCCACCGCCGGAGGAACGCGTCGTAGCTCCGGCTGATCGCCTCGATGTCCCAGGCCTCGATCGGTGCACGGTGAATCGTCGAGGCGAGCGCGGCCTGCCGCCCACGAAACACCGTAACGGCGCCGAGGGTGAGCCGGTCGAGCTGGGCCCGAGCCGCAGGGGTCAGCTCCTGCGGCGAGATCCACAACCCGTCGTACAGCGGCGCGTAGCCGAGCCACCGCAGTTGCGCCCGCAGGGCCCGGCGCTGCGTACTGCGATCCTGCGGCAGCGAGAAGGCGACGATCGTCCAGCACCCGTCCCACCGCGCCGTCGAGGTGGTGGAGGCGAGGATCCAGTGCCCTCCGGCGGAGAGGTTGGCGGCGGCGGCACGGCTGAGCCGGTAGGAGCTGCGCCGCCCCAGTCGGCTGCCCTCCAGGACACCACGGCGCGCCAGCCGGCTGATCGCGGTCCGTGCTCCGGCCGTCGTCACGCCGGTCTCCCCGAGCAGCGCGACGATGGCGGCGGACGGGAGGGCGACCCGGGTCCGCAGGGTGTAGTCCGCCAACAGGGTCACCGCGACACCCTGGGGCGAGTTGCCGACCTGCCTGCGGGGCAGCCGGAGTGCGTGGTCTCCGTCGTCCGGATAGATCTCGTCGATGTCGAAGAGGCTTGCCACAGGCGCTCCGTGCTCCTCGGGGACGGTATGACGACTGTAGACGGACCTCCGCGCCCCGCCACAAATAGAGAATGCTCGATTGACACTTGTTGGCCCGAGGGGAACACTAATTGCCACGCGATGCCATCCGAAGCCGGGCTGGGCGAGCCACAGGTAGCGGGCATCGGGCGATCACCGCGGGAGTCGGGCAGACCCGCGACCGGATCGCCCGCCAATCCAGCCTGCACAGGCAATCGAAGGAGTCGTCCGTTGAGAATCAGAAGGAAACTGCTGCTCGCCCTGGCTGCGTCGCTGGTAGCGACCGGCCTGGTGGTCCCCACGATGGGGCCCGCGTACGCGGCCTCACTGACCGAGGTGACCAGCTTCGGCGACAACCCGGGCCGGATGCGCATGCACGTCTACGTGCCGGACAACCGCCCGGCCCGGCCTGCGGTCGTGGTGGCCATGCACGGCTGCGGCGGGTCCGGCCCCGGCTTCTACTCCGGGAGCGAGTTCGCCAGCCTCGCCGACCGCTACGGCTACATCGTGATCTACCCGTCCGCCACCCAGCAGGCCGGCTTCGGCAACTGCTTCGACACCTGGTCGGACGCCGCCAAGCGGCGTGGTGGGGGCAGCGACCCGGTGTCGATCATCTCCATGATCCGGTACGTGCAACAGCAGTACGCGGCCGACCCGGACCGGGTCTACGCCACCGGCAGCTCGTCCGGCGGCATGATGACCAACCACATGCTGGCGCTCTACCCCGACGTGTTCAAGGCCGGCGCCGCGTTCATGGGCGTGCCGTTCAACTGCTTCGCCAACGCGGCGGACTACCCGCCCGGCAGCAGCCAGTGCACCGGCGGGAACATGAACCGGACGCCGCAGCAGTGGGGCGACGCGGTCCGTCAGGCGTACCCCGGCTACTCCGGGCCCCGCCCGCGCGTGCAGCTGTGGCACGGCACCAACGACACGCTCGTGCCGTACTCGCTGTTGCAGGAAACGATCGAGCAGTGGACCAACGTGTTCGGGCTGAGCCAGACACCCACCTCCACCGACACGCCCCAGGCCAACTGGAACCGGCGCCGGTACGCCGACAGCAGCGGCACCGTCCAGGTCGAGGCGTACAGCATCCAGGGCGCCGGGCACAGCCTGCCCTCTGGCGGCATGGCCGCGTCCGCCGTCACGTTCTTCGGACTGACCAACCCCAGCACGCCACCCCCGACCACCCCGCCACCGACCACCCCGCCACCGACCACCCCGCCGCCGACCACCCCGCCGCCGACCACCCCGCCCCCGACCACCCCGCCGCCGGCTTCCGGTGCCTGCCGGGTGACGGCCCAGATCAACGCCTGGAACACCGGGCTGACCGAGAACTTCACCATCACGAACACCGGCACCGGTGCCGTCAACGGCTGGTCGCTCGTCTTCACCCTGCCGAGCGGCCAGACCATCACCTCGGGCTGGAACGCCACCTACTCGCCGAACTCGGGCCAGGTGACGGCCCGGAACGTCGGCTACAACGGCAGCATCCCCGCCAACGGGTCGGTGAGCATCGGCTTCCAAGCCACCCACACCGGCAACACCGCCCGGCCGACGTCGTTCACCCTCAACGGCGCGTCCTGCGCGGTCGCCTGATCCCGGGCTGACATCGACGACGAGCGTGCGCCGGTCACCACTTCTGTGGTGTGACGGGCCCCCCCCGCGGGGGGGGTCGCCCGGGGCCCGGGGAAACGCGCGGCACCCCGTTGGCAGGCCCCCCGGGAGGGTGGGGGGGGGCGGGTAGGCGGGGGC
>NZ_JBEXHP010000025.1:0-29949 GCF_040607895.1 Micromonospora sp. NPDC005220 | reverse complement strand
GCGCCCCCCGCACCCCCGTCGGGGGCCCCCCCCCGCACGACCCGTTCGGGCATCGCCGAGGTCAGCGGTAACCGGCGGTCACCACGTTGGCCTGCACCGCGTTCTCGGTCGCGTCGGACGGATAGCCGGCGACCATCGCCCCCTCGTAGAAGGTGCCGGCGCTCAGGTTCGCGCCGCCGTCGGGCTTGCAGCAGTCGCCGCCACTGCCCAGGATGATCGCGCCCTGCTTCTTCATCGGGCTGTATCCCGGCGGGAGCGAGCCGTCGTACAGCGTGTAGAGGCTGCCGGCCTGCGCGTCGCTGCCCTTGATGGCGAAGCGGGTCGTGCCGTTGTTCTTGAGCGTCGCCGTGACGAACTTGCTGGTGAACGCGCGCTGGTTCGGGTTCCAGGAGCTGCTGCCGCCCGGGAAGAGACCCCACTCGAGGTCGGCCTGCACCCAGGGTCCGCTGCCGGAGCAGCCGCCGAACCAGCACTGCTTGCTGAAGTTGATGGCGTCCATCGCCCCGGCGGCGTCGGCCTTCCTGGTCGTCTCGCTGTTGCCGTAGTCGAAGCAGCAGCCGCTGTTGACGTGGGTTCCGCTGGTCACCATGTACATGCCCTCGGGCGCCGCGCCGGTCGGCACGCCGGTGAGGTGCCCGTCGCGCCAGTAGCTGTTGCCGGGATTGATGTAGAGCGAGTACGCCTTCGCGCCGCCCACGGTCAGCGACTCCGAGGTCGCGACCGCCGGCCTGCTCTGCGGGGAGCCCGGCACCACGCTCGACCCCTGGTACCAGAGGTCGTTTCCACGGCCGGACTGGTCGAAGACGACGGTGATCACGCAGGTGGTGCCGGAGCAGAACGAATCCTGCGTCGCCGCGTTGGCGGTGCCCCCCGTACCCGTGAGCCCGATGTTGCGGGTCGTGTTGTCCGACGAGCGCCGGACCTGGTAGAGGTTGCCGGCGTACGTCTCGTAGAGCGCCCGCGTGGTGCTGTGCGCCGCGATGCACGGGGTGCCACCGGAGGCGTAGATGTCGCACGGGCGCGCGCCGGTCGGCGGGGTGGTCGGCGGCGGGGTGGTGGTCGGCGAGGCCCACTGCTGGTTGGCGCCGCCGTTGCAGGCCCACAGGATGATCTTGGTGCCGTTGGCGGTGGCGGCGCCGTTGGCGTCGAGGCAGAGCCCGGACTGCACACCGGTGATGGTGCCGTTGCTGTTGACGTTCCACTGCTGGTTGTTCTGGCCGTTGCAGTCCCAGATGATCACCTGGGTGCCGTTGGTGGTGCCTCGACCGGAAGCGTCCAGGCACTTGGTGCCGTACACCTGGAGTTGCCTGGTCGACGTCCACGTCCAGGTCTGGCCGGCAGCGCCGTTGCAGTCCCAGAGTTGCGTCTGGGTGCCGTTGGTGGTGCTGGAGTTGGGCACTTCGAGGCAGCGGCCGGACGGCGTACCGATGATCGGGGTGCTCTGCCCTGGCTGGATGGCGGCCGCCAGCGGGGCGGCGGCCTCGGCGGTCGGCGAGGGGGCACCGGGGGTGGCGCCGATGCCGACGAGAACCCCGACCAGAGCACCCGCCAGGGCGGTCAGGCGTCGGGCTCGGTGACGTCTCGGGATGAGCTCACGGGCCTCTCCTGGCCCGAGGGGGGACGGGTTTCGCACGAGGTGGCTCCTCGGAGTCGTGGAAGCGCGGGGGGGTTGTCGACGCGCCACGGACGGTGGTGGCGATGGCGAATCGATTCGCAGCGAATCGTATGACCTTTGTTTTATTTATGTCAATGAATGTGGTTGTCGGGGGGTGACGCACTGGCCGCTGGGCAAACAGCCAGCGCATCACCCTTCCCCGGGGACGGCTACCGCCCCAGGAGCCGCCACGTCTGGTTCAACGGACTGCCCTGGCTGACCGCCCTGCAGGTCCACTGGTGGACCAGCGCGCCGGCCGCCGTGGAGACCGCGTTGACATCGACGCACTTGCCACTGTGCCGGGCGACGAGCTGGTAGTCGTGCGAGTCGTTGCCCGAGTAGGTCACCTTGCGCAGGGTGAACTGCTGGTTGGAGCTGTTCAGGCAGGTCCACTGGTGCACGGCCGCGCCGTCGGCGGTGGACGCACCGCTGACGTCGAGGCACTTGCCACTCTGCTGGTTGACCACGGTGTAGGTGTTGGCCACACCCGCGACCGGGACGAAGTTCCAGAGCTGCTGGTCACCGCCGTCGCAGTAGTTCTGCTGTTGGACGTTGCCGTCGGCGGTGCTCAGGCCGGCGTTGTTCAAACACTGCTGCGAGTGTTGGGCCACCGCCACCGACTGGAAGCCACCGTCCGAGGGGGGCAGCAGCGTGACGGTGTACGTGTCGGTCTGGTTGGTGTACGGCACTGTCACCGTGGCGTTGTTGTTGGACACACCAACCACGCTGTTCGAGACGGTGACCGGCCCCGCCACGGCGCCGCCACCGTTGTGCGGGATGCGTTGGGTGAGGACCCGGACCTGGTTGTTCTGCACGATGCCGCTGGTGGTGTCCAGGCGTTGCAGGTTGACGGTCAGGTTCCCGGTGGTACGACCACCACCGACCAGGATCTTCGCCACCCCGGTCGTCTTCGTGGCGTACGCGTCGTACGACTGACTGGGGGTCACCGCGACGATCTCCCCGACCTGGGAGGCGTAGAAGCGGTAGTTCCACCACTCACCCTTGGGCTGGTGCTGGCCCGCTGAGTTACGGATCAACAAGTTGCCGAGGTCGTTGTGCAGACTGCCGCCGCTGGCCCAGTTCGCCCGCAGGCCGTCGGCCCGGGCCCGCTCCAGACGCGCGATGTACCAGGCGCCGTCGGCCGGGTTCTGCTCGTCGGGCGCGCCGTACTCGTTGATCTGGTACGGACGGGGGTGGGCGATGCCGCGCGGGTCGAGGGTGGCGTTGGCGGCGTTGACGTTCGCGACCGGGTCACCGGGCAGCGAGTGCCAGCTGATGATGTCCGGCACCGTGTTGGTCGAGCGGACGAAGTCCAGGTACTGGTTCCAGAAGGCGTGTGTGGTCGACGGTACGCAGGCACAGCTCGGCCCGACGATGAGCTGGCTGGGGAACTCCGCCCGGATGCGCTGGTAGGTCCGGCGCCACAACTCCAGGTACTGGGAGATCGGCCGGTTCCAGAAGATGGTGATGTTGGGCTCGTTCCAGATGTCCCACTGCACCGACAGCCCGGACGCCCGGACGTCGCTGATCAGGCGGGTCAGGAAGTTGTCGTAGTCGGTCCAGTTGCCGTTGTCACCGGGGAAGCGGGAGATTCCGGCGCCGTCGGCACCCCAGAGGTCGTGCGGCAGGATGATGAACTTCCCGCCGAGGGCGGTGGTCCGACGCGCCTGGGCGAGCGTGGAGTTCCAGCGGCGGTCGTAGGTTCCGCCGACCCAGCCACTCCCCGGAAGCTGCGCGCCGCCGGCGCGCATGTACTGGAACTTGACGTCCCGGTAGAAGTGGTCGGCGGGACCGCTGGCGTTCTCGGTCATGCCGTAGATCCACCCAGACGCGCGGTAGGTCGGCGCACCGCTGGTGGTGGAGAAGTTGACGCTGATCGACTCGTCGGCGGCCTGGGCGGGGGACGGGACGGCGGTGACGGCGGCGGCGGCGAGCAGGCCGACGACGAGCCGGGCCACGGACACGCGGGCTCGTCCGGATCTGCTGCGGGACGGGGTTTTCACGGGCGGCTCCTTGGTGGGGCGCGGGGGACGCTCTCCGGAGGGCAGCGCTTGCGAATCGATTCGCACGGATCCTAGGACCGGAGACTGAACCATGTCAATGAAGTGACGGTGCGGTAACGCCCGTGTTGCCCAGCGATCCTCCCGGCGCGGCCAACCTGCTCTTGACCATCCGCCGTGGCCGGACCTATCTTCGGGCGAACCGATTCGTCGAATCGGTTCGCCTCATGGTTGGACTACGCCAACCCACGACGATCAACCCACACACCCCACCTGACGATCGATTTGAAGTGAGGCACCAGATGACCGGACTCAGTCGTCGGCGGCGCCTGGCCGCCGTCGCCGTGATAGCTCTCGCCACAGTGGCAGGCAGTGCCTGCTCGTCGTCCGCCAATGACCCCACCGACGGTGGCGCCTACCTCGTCTGGGACCCGTACCCGCAGTTCGCCGACGACTCCGAGTGGGTCGCGCTGCTCAAGAAGTGCGGCACCTCCGCCGGGGTGACGGTCGAGCGAACCGGCTACGACACCACCGACCTGACCAACAAGGCGCTGCTCGCCGCCCAGCAGGGAAACTCACCGGACGTGTTGATCGTGGACAACCCGGTCATCTCGACGCTGGCCGAGGCCGGTGCGCTCACCACCACCGACGACAACAAGCTGGACGTCTCGGCCATGGAGAAGAACCTGCTCGGCGCCGGCCAGAGCGACGGCAAGACCTACGGGGTGCCGATCGGGGCGAACACCCTCGCCCTGTACTACAACAAGGATCTGCTCACCGCCGCCGGCGTCGACCCCGCCGCCGTCAAGGACTGGACGTCACTGACCGCGGCACTGACCACTGTCAAGGCCAAGGGGAAGAAGGGCATCACCTTCTCCGCGATCGGCACCGAGGAGGGCAGCTTCCAGTTCCTGCCCTGGTTCTGGGGCTCGGGCGCCCAACTGACGAGCCTGGACTCGCCGCAGGCGGTGTCCGCGCTGACGCTCTGGACCGACTGGCTCAGGCAGGGCCACGCCCCGAACTCCGTCATCAACAACACCCAGACCACGAGTTGGCAGGAGTTCGCCACCGGCGACTACGCGTTCGCCGAGAACGGCACCTGGCAACTGGCCAACGCGGAGAAGCTCGGCTTCGCGTACGGCACGATCGCGATCCCGGCCAGCGCCGGCGGGCCGGCCCCGGCGCCCACCGGCGGTGAGTTCGTCTCCATTCCAGTGCAGAAGAACACCGGCCGGTACGAGGCGTCGCAGAAGATCGTCGCCTGCCTGACCAACGCCGACAACCTGCTCACCACGGACACCACGCTCTCCTACGTCGCACCCGTCGCCGCCGTACAGGAGCGACAGGCGACCGCGGACCCCAAGCTCAAGGTCTGGGTGGAGGCGGTCCGGGCGGCCAAGGGCCGCACCGGCGACAACCTCGGCACGAAGTACCCGAAGATCTCCGAATCACTGTGGACCGCGGTGCAGTCGGCCCTCAGCGGCGGGAAGTCACCACAGGAGGCGCTGACCGCCGCGCAGACCGCCGCCACGACCAGGTAAGCGATCCGAACCGACACCATGCCCTCCACGACAGAGTCCACCGCTGCGGTACGAGACCACTGTGGGGCGGCGTCCGCCGCCCCACCCGGGCCTCCCCCGTCCCGTGCCCGCCGGCCCAACCGATGGGTGGCGTGGGGCTTCCTGGCACCCGTGACCATCTACCTGGCGGCCTTCTACGCCTACCCGCTCTACCGCAACGTCGAGTTGAGCCTGCGGGAGTACACCGTCCGCTCGTTCGTGCAGGGCGGGGCGCCCTTCGCTGGCGTGGACAACTATCGGACGGTCCTGACCGACCCGGCGTTCGGGCCGACGCTGACGCACACAGTGGTCTTCACCGCGGCCTCGCTCGCCTTCCAGTTCACCATCGGCATGGCCCTGGCCCTCTTCTTCCACCAGAACTTCCCGCTGTCGCGCACGCTGCGGGCGCTGATCCTCGTACCGTGGCTGCTGCCCCTGATCGTCTCGGCGTCGACCTGGTCGTGGCTGCTCAACAGCGACTCGGGGTTGGTCAACGCGGCGCTCGGCGTCGTCGGGATCGACCCGGTCAACTGGCTCACCTCGCCGGGCTGGTCGCTCACCTCGGTGATCATCGCGAACGTCTGGATCGGCATCCCGTTCAACCTGGTGGTCCTGTACAGCGGCCTCCAGGCGATCCCGACGGAGATGTACGAGGCGTCCGCGCTCGACGGCGCGACGGGGTGGCAACGGTTCTGGGGGATCACCTTTCCGTTGCTGCGTCCGGTCTCCGCGATCACGCTGCTGCTGGGGTTGATCTACACGCTGAAGGTCTTCGACATCATCTGGATCATGACCAGGGGTGGCCCGACCGGCTCCTCGGCCACGCTCGCCACCTGGTCGTACCGGCTCGGCTTCGGCAACCTGCTGCCCGAGTTCGGCCCGGCCGCGGCCATCGGCAACCTGCTCATCGTGCTGGCTCTGATCGCCGGCCTCGTCTACATCCGGTTCGAGCGGAGGCAGCAGCTGCGATGACCACCTCAACGCCTCGGGCCTGGTGGAAGACCGGCGTCGGCCTGGTGCTGACCGGGCTGATGCTCTTCCCCGTCTACTGGATGATCAACGTGTCCTTCACCCGGGACCAGGACATGCGGGCCACTCCCCCGCACCTGTTCCCCGTCAACGGCACCCTGGACGGCTACCGGGCGGTGCTCGACCAGCAACTGCCGTACCTCGGCACCAGCTTCCTCGTCGGCCTCGGCACGGTGGCGCTGACCGTGGCACTGGCCGCCCCCGCCGGCTACGCGCTGGCGAAGCTCCGGCCACCCGGCGGCCCGGCGCTGAGTTTCGTGCTGCTGATCGCGCAGATGATCCCGGGAATCATCATGGCGATGGGCTTCTACGCCATCTTCCTCACCCTCGGCGTCCTGAACACGCTGCCCGGCCTGATCCTGGCCGACACGACGCTCGCGGTGCCGTTCGGCGTCCTGATCTTCACGGCCTTCATGTCCGGCATCCCCGACGAGCTGCTCCAGGCCGCCGTGGTCGACGGCGCCGGTCGGCTGCGGACCTTCTGGTCGGTGGTGCTGCCGGTCAGCCGCAACTCGATCGTCACGGTGTCGCTCTTCGCGTTCCTCTGGTCCTGGTCGGACTTCATCTTCGCCTCGACCCTGGCCGGCGGCGGCGACCACCAGCCGATCACCCTCGGCATCTACCACTACATCGGCAACAACAACCAGCAGTGGAACGCCATCATGGCCACCGCCGTCGTCGCCTCGATCCCCGCCGCCGTGCTGCTGGTCCTGGCCCAGCGGTACGTCTCGATGGGAGTGACCGCCGGCGCCGTCAAGGACTGACCATCCGCGGCGGTCGAGGACCGCCCACCCGCACCACAGAAAGGCACCCGCCACCCATGACCGTCGCCCCGTCCGGTCCGGAGTTTCCCATCCAGGACATCCCGTTCAGCTACCGAGGATCCTGGTTCAACATCTCCCCGGTGGTAGCCGAGAAGACGTACGCCGACGACCTGCACCTGGTCTCGCACCAGACCGGGCTGCATCCCGTACTGCGGCTCGCCCCCACGGCCGCCGGCACCACAGTCGTCGCCACCCCCACGTTGCTGACCTGGCGCAACGGGCCCGACCGGATCGAGGCCGTCTATGACGGGCCGGACACCCTGCGGATCCGGGGCCACCGGCTCGGCCTGCGGGTGGCCGCGGCGGCGCACACCCTCACCCCGTTCAGCGGCACCTACCTGTACGCCGACCCGGTCGACGGATCGCACGTGTTCACCTCGTACGAAACCGGTCGCCGGTACCGGATCACGGTGCTCTCCGGCGCGCTGCTGCGGACCGACGGGGCGCAGGCGCTCGGCACCGCCGACCGGTCCCTGGAACTCCCCGGCGACCAGCCCTGGGAGATCGCGATCGAGGAGTACGCGACGGCTCGCCGCCCGTACGCCGGATCGGTCGCCTTCGAGCAGTTGTGCCGCGACCGGATCGCGGAGTTCACCGCGTTCGTGGACGCGATCGCGCCGTGGCGGAGCGCGGAGACCCCGGCCGCCGAGTTGGCCGCGTACGTCCTGTGGTCGGCCACTGTCGCCCCGGCGGGGTTCGTCACCCGGCCGGCCGTCCTGATGTCCAAGCACTGGATGGACAAGGTGTGGAGCTGGGACCACTGCTTCAACGCGATCGCCCTGGCGGCCGGCGAGCCGGAGCTGGCCTGGCACCAGTTCCAGCTGCCCTTCGACCACCAGGACGAGACCGGCGCGCTTCCCGACTCGGTCACCCACTCCGAGGTCCTGCACAACTACGTCAAGCCCCCCATCCACGGCTGGGCCCTCCGTCACCTGCGCCGACGCCTGCCCGAGCCGCCGAGCCGGCTGGCGCTGGCGCAGACGTACGACCGGCTCGCCCGCTGGACCGAGTTCTGGCTCGACGCGCGGCGCGCCCCCGGCCACGACCTGCCGCACTATCAGCACGGCAACGACAGCGGCTGGGACAACGCCACCACCTTCGACGACAACCGGGTTCTGGAGACGGCCGACCTCGCCGCGTTCCTGGTCGCGCAGCTTCGCTGCCTCGCCGACCTCGCCGGCGAGCTGGGTGAGCCCGCCGACCGCTGGTCGCAGGAGGCTGACCGGATCCACCGGGCCATGCTGCGCGACCTGTGGGACGGCGAACGCTTCACCGCCCGTGACCCCCGCACCGGGCACCGACGAAGGAGCCGCAGCCTGCTCGACCTGATGCCCGTCGCACTCGGGGCCGACCTGCCGGCCCCGGTCGCCGCCGCCCTGGCGAAAGGCGTGGAAACCCACCTGACCACGCACGGGCTGGCCACCGAGCCGACCGACTCGGCCGACTACCTCGCCGACGGCTACTGGCGTGGCCCGATCTGGGCACCCTCCACCGTCCTCGTCGAGGACGGCCTGCGCCGGGCCGGGCAGACCAGGATCGCCGATGACATCAGCCGGCGATTCCTCGCGCTGTGCGAGAAGTCCGGCTTCGCGGAGAACTTCGACGCCGAGACCGGCACCGGGCTCCGGGACCGCGCGTACACCTGGACGGCCAGCAGCTATCTCATCCTCGCCGCCGCCCAGGAGGAACGGCGGGTCAGCGGCGGGTAGCCGGCTCGGATCAGCGGACCCGCACCGGGCCGGTGCTGGACCGCAACGAGATGGGCGGGCTGTACAGGCGGTGTCGTGGCACGGCACCGGGAGCCGCGATGATCTCCAAGAGCAGCGACACCGCCTCGGCGCCCATCTCGACCATCGGCACGTCGGCGGCGGTCAGCGGCGGGCGGAAGTCCTCCGCCCAGTGCTGCGCGGCGACTCCGGTGACGGAGAAGTCGCGTGGCACGGACAACCCGGCGCCGGTCAGCGCGCGCTGCATTCCGGGCAGTGCGGCCTCGTTGATGGTGGCCACCGCCGTGACCTCCGGATGCGTCGCGAGCAGCTGCTCCATACACGCCTCGCCGGAGGCGGTGTCGTCGCCGCTGCAGACCTCCACGCCGGTCAACCCCCGCTCCAGCGCCGCCGTCCGAAAGCCGGCCAGCGCGCGATGGCTGGGGCCGTATCCGGCGGCCACCAGCTCGGCGGACCGGTTCACCAGTGCCACCTGCCGGTGCCCCAGGTCGGCCAGGTGCTGCACGCACCGGGCGATCAGCCCGGCGTAGTCGATGTCGATCCAGCTCATCCCGTGCGGCTCGGCGGTCCGGCCGATGGTGACGAACGGCAGCCCGGCCCTGGTCAGCCGGGTCACCCGGTCGTCCGCCAACCGGATCTCCATCAGCACCACGCCGTCCACCCGACGCCCGGTGACGATCCGCTCGAACGACCGGTCATGGTCGCCGCCGGAGGGGGACAGCAGCACGTCGAGGTCGTGGCGGGCGGCGGCCTCGACAACGCTGGCGACGAAGCCCAGCTGCATGTCGGTCAACCGCTGACTGGCCGGCGGGATGACCAGCCCGAGGGTGCGGGTGCGCCCCTCCTTGAGAGCACGGGCGCTGGCGTTCGGCCGGTAGTCCAACTCGTCGATGACCGACTGGATCCGTTGCCGGGTCGCCTCCGACACGCTGCGTTTTCCGCTGAGCACGTAGGAAACGGTGCTGCGGGACACCCCCGCCCGGCGAGCGATCTCCCCGATGTTCATCAATCGCCCTCGAATCGATTTTTGCCCCGACACGGGGACGCACCTTGCTCGGCTGACCAGCATATCCGTCCTCAGGCTCATCGATCGATGACCAACGCGTGCCAACTAGCGCTAATCGATGGATGACTATTAATGTCACAGGTATGACGTGTTACGTCAATTGCGCCGCCGCACCCCACCCCCACCACGCACCGGAAAGGATCCGATGAACGCGAGGAGAAAGCTGAGTCGACTGATCGCCGCCGCCGGGACCCTGTTCGTCCTCGTCGTCGTCGGCGGCGTCTACGTGGTCTCGGATACGCCGGGCGTCGCCCACGCCGCCGGCACCGGTCCGTGCGACATCTACGCCTCCGGCGGCACGCCGTGCGTGGCCGCGCACAGCACCACCCGCGCGCTGTACGGCGCGTACAACGGCCCGCTTTACCAGGTCCGACGCTCGTCGGACAACACCACCCGCGACGTCGGCGTGCTGAGCGAGGGGGGCTACGCGAACGCCGCCACCCAGGACTCGTTCTGCGCCAACACCACCTGCGTCATCACGATCATCTACGACCAGTCCGGCCGCAACAACCGCCTCACCCAGGCGCCTCCCGGCGGCTTCGCCGGCCCCGCACCCGGCGGTTGGGACAACCTCGCCGACGCGAAGGCGGCGCCGGTCACCGTCGGCGGCCAGAAGGCGTACGGGGTCTACATCGCCCCCGGCACCGGCTACCGCAACAACAACACCAACGGTGTCGCGACCGGCGACCAGCCCGAGGGCATCTACGCGGTCGTCGACGGCACGCACTACAACCAGTGGTGCTGCTTCGACTACGGCAACGCGCAGACCAACAGCCTGGCCGACGAACGCGCCATCATGGAGACCGTCTACTTCGGTGCCAACAAGCAGTGGGGCTACGGAGCAGGCGCCGGCCCGTGGATCATGGCCGACCTGGAGTGGGGGCTGTTCTCCGGGGTCAACGCGGGCTACAACAACATCGCCTCCATCAACCACCGCTTCGTCACGGCCATGGTCAAGGGCGAGCCGAACCACTGGGCGATCCGGGGCGGAAACGCCCAGTCGGGCAACCTGACGACCTACTTCGACGGGCCGCGCCCCAACGGCTACCACCCCATGAAGAAGGAAGGGGCCATCCTGCTCGGCATCGGCGGCGACAACAGCATCACCGGCCGCGGCACCTTCTTCGAGGGCGTACTGACCTCCGGCTACCCGTCGGCGGCCACCGAGAACGCCGTCCAGGCCAACATCAACGCCGCCGCGTACGCGCCGGTCGGTGGTGGCAACCCGCAACAGAACGTCCAGGTCGTGGGCGGCCAGTCCGGCCGCTGCATCGACGTGCCGAACGGCACCACCACCAACGGCACCCAGGTCCAACTCTGGGACTGCCTCGGCAACACCGCGCAGCGCTGGACCTACACCGCCGGCAAGCAACTCCAGGTGTACGGCAACAAGTGCCTCGACGCCTTCGGCCAGGGCACCGCCAACGGCACCCAGGCCATCATCTGGGACTGCCACGGCGGCACCAACCAGCAGTGGAACCTCAACTCCAACGGCACCATCACCGGCGTCCAGTCCGGGCTCTGCCTGGACGCCAACGGCGCCGGCACCGCGAACGGCACCAAAATCATCCTCTGGGCCTGCAACGGCGGCACCAACCAGCAGTGGTCCACCCGCAGCTGACCCACCGCACGGCCGGACGGTCGTGCCGCCCCCGCGACGCCGCCGGGGGCGGCACGACCGGTGACCTAGTCGCGCCGGATCACCGTCGCTACCTCGCGCAGGTCATCGTTCAGCTGGTGATCGCGTCCGGGGAGCAGGTGCAGGTGCGCCTGCGGGATGACCGCGGCGTACCGATCGGCGTGTGACGGTGGCGCGGTGTCGTCCCGGAGCCCGTGGAACACGTGCACCGGCACCCCGTACGGCAGTCTCGCACCGAGGTCGTCCGGCAGCTCGAACTCGTCGCCGGCCCAGCCGCCAGCACCGACGAACGGGGCGGCGATCAGCACGATCGCGCCCAGCGCCCGCTCCGGTGGCCGTTCGGCGAGCGTGTGGACGAGGATCGTCCCGCCCACCGAGTGACCCACGACGACCGCGCCGTCGGCCAGGGCCGCGAGCTCCCGCCAAATGGCCGCGCTCCAGGTGACGGAGCTCGGGTCGGCCTCGTCGGGCATCCGCGGATAGCGGACCTCGTACCCGTCACCGAGCTCACGGGTCAAGCTGTCGACCAGCTTGTTGTCCCATTCGTCGTGTACGCCGGCACCGGCACCCTGAATGACCAGGATCTGCGGGACTCCGTCAATCGCCACGCTGGTGTGTGCCCGACATGCGGATACCACAAACGGGCGCACGCCTACCACAGGGGCGGGGTAGGTTTCGGGGCCGGGCGGAGAGCGGGGGGTCGCATGATCAGGGGTTGGCACGGCTGGCTCGGTACGTTCAACGGCGTCGTCCTCATCACGGTGATCGTGCTGCCGTTGGCCGCACTGGCGGTGTGGGCCCTGGCGCGCCGCCGACGCGCCGCCGGCTCCACCTCGGCCTGGCGGACGTCGCTGGCCGACGTCGGCATCACCTACGGCACGGTGCCGTGGGTATGGATGATCATGTTGCCGGGCGACCAGGCCGGCGCGGTCTCCGGTCGGGTGACAGTGGTGCCGCTGCGCGACCTGCTCACGATCTTTTCCGACGGGGGGCCATTGACGGCGACTGTCCAGGTCGTCGGCAACCTGCTGGTCTTCGCGGCCCTGGGGTTCTTCGCCCCGCTGCGGTTCCCGGCGCTGGCGTCGATACCGCGGATCCTGGCCCTCGCGGCCGGCTGCTCGGTAGTGGTCGAGACCGCCCAGTACGTCCTGCGGCTGGACCGGGTGTCCTCGGTGGACGACGTCCTGCTCAACGCCGCCGGCGCCGGGCTGGCGGCGCTGGCGTCCCGCCGATGGTGGCGGACCACGCCCGACACGCCCACGGATCGGCGACCTCAACCGGCCCCGGCAGCCGGACGCTGAGCCGCCGGGGACGGGCGGCCATGGTGGCCCACCGGCGGAGGCCGACCCGCTCGGCCGCGGTGAACTACCAACAGAGCTGACCGCGGTTCGTGGCGACGGTCAGTCGGGTGGCTCCGGCAGCCGTTCCAACCTGGCCAGACCAGCCCAGCCACGCGCCCGGACGAGGTCCAGCAGCCGCTGCAACCGCGGGTCGGCCTCGACGGCGAGCGCGTCCAGCAGGTCGAACGGCATATCATCCTGCGCCACCTCACCGAGGTCGATCTCGCCGGAGGCGTATGCCTGCTCGGCCAGGCCGGCGATGAGGTCGGCGGCTTCCTCCAGACCCGCGTCGCCGCCCGCGTCGGTCTCGAAGATCCCGGACAGGATCTGGTACAGCCGAACGACCTGCGGGTCATCCAGCTGCGCGATCTTGCCGGGCATCCAGTCGCCGACGCGGTCGGGCCAGCGAGCCGCCATCAGGATCCAGCCATCACGCTCGCCCGCCACCACCCGCTCCGAGGCGCCGATCTCCCTGAGCCGGTCGAGATAGGTGATCACCTCTGGTGGTAGCGCCAGACGGTCCCCGGCGGCGAGCTGAGCGATCTGCTGACGGCTGGCCTCCAGTCGGGCGATCTCGTCGCCCAACTGCCTGTCGATGTCCTTGATCGCAGCGGCGAAGGTCGAGGCGTCGGCCTCCAGCATCTGACCGATCTGAGACAGCGGCACCCCGGCGTTCGCGAGAATCCGAATCCTGATGAGGGAGACGACAGCCGTGGGGCCGTACCGCCGGTAGCCCGAGGCGTCCCGCTCGGGCTCCGGCAGAAGGCCGATCTGGTGGTAGTGGCGTACCGCCCGCACCGTGACGCCGGCGTACGCCGCCAGTTGACCGATCGTCAGCATGCAGTGATCCTGCCCCCCGAGTCGCCCGACCCCACGCCATTTCCGCTCAGGAGATCTTGCGGCGGTAGGTCAGGTTGGCGAACAGGTAGGCCACCACGAGGATGCCGACGCACCAGGCGAGGGCGGTCCAGATGTCCGCGCCGGCCGGCTCCTGCGCGAAGAGGTCTCGGATCGCGTTGACGATGGCGGTCACCGGCTGGTGCTCGGCGAAGGCGCGCACCGGGCCGGGCATCGACGCGGTGGGCACGAAGGCCGAGCTGACGAACGGCAGGAAGATCAGCGGGTACGAGAACGCGCTCGCGCCGTCCACGGACTTCGCGGTGAGGCCGGGTATCACGGCGATCCAGGTGAGCGCCAGGGTGAACAGCAGCAGGATGCCGGCGACAGCGAGCCAGCCCAGCACGTTCGCGCCGGTGCGGAAGCCCATCAGCAGGGCGACGAGGACGATCACCGCGAGCGAGATCAGGTTGGCCACCAGCGAGGTCAGCACGTGCGCCCACAGCACCGAGGATCGGGCGATCGGCATGGACTGGAACCGTTCGAAGATGCCGCCCTGCATGTCCAGGAAGAGCCGGAATGCGGTGTACGAGATGCCCGACGCGATGGTGATGAGCAGGATGCCGGGGAGCAGATAGTTCACGTACGAGTCGGAGCCGGTCTCGATCGCGCCGCCGAAGACGTAGACGAACAGCAGCATGAAGGCGATCGGCATGACCGCTGTCGTGATGATGGTGTCCGGGCTGCGGACGATGTGGCGCAGCGAGCGTCCCAGGAGGACCGTCGTGTCACCGAGGAAGTGCTTGTTCATCACTGTTCCTTCTCCGTCTTCGTGCCGACGAGGGTGAGGAAGACGTCCTCAAGGGTTGGCTGCTTTTCCACGTACTCGACCTCGGCGGGCGGCAGGAGCTGCTTGAGTTCGTTCAGGGTGCCGTTCACGATGATCCGTCCCTCGTGCAGGATCGCGATCCGGTCGGCGAGCTGCTCCGCCTCGTCGAGGTACTGGGTCGTGAGCAGCACCGTCGTACCGCCACGGGCAAGTTCCTTGACCGCCTGCCACACCTCGATGCGTGCCTCCGGGTCAAGCCCGGTCGTCGGTTCGTCGAGGAAGATGACCGGCGGGTCCCCGATCAGGCTCATCGCGATGTCCAGGCGGCGACGCATGCCACCGGAGTAGGTTCGCACCCTCCGGCAGCCCGCCTCGGTCAGCGAGAAGCGCCTCAGCAGGTCGTCCGCGATCGCACCGGGCTCCTTGAGGTGCCGCAGCCGGGCAACCAGGACCAGGTTCTCCCGCCCGGTGAGGATCTCGTCGACCGCCGCGAACTGCCCGGTGAGGCTGATCGCCTGGCGTACGTCGGCGGCCTGGGTCGCCACGTCGAAGCCGGCGACTCGGGCCGTCCCGCCGTCGGCCCGCAGGAGCGTGGCGAGGATCCGCACCACTGTGGTCTTGCCGGCCCCGTTCGAGCCGAGCAGGGCGAAGATGCTGCCGCGCGCCACGTCGATGTCGACGCCGCGCAGCACCGTCAACTGCTTGAACGACTTCTCCAGGCCGTGCACGTGGATCACGGACTGCTCGGCCTGAGCTGGTGTTGGCGGGTTGCTCATGGCGTCAGCATGGAGGGTTGACGCAGCGTCAGGGTCAAGCCCGACGGCCCGGCGACGTGTCCGCGACCCTGACTCTTCACTCCGATGTCACCGCCCGCTCCCACGGGTGACGTGTCGCTGTCCGCCCGCCGGAGTTGGCTGCCAGTCGTCGCACTTGCCTCGACCAGGAGTTGATCCACGTGCCTTCGTCCCGTCGTACCTTCCTCGCCAGCGGCGCCGCCGCCGGCGTCGGCCTTGCCGTCGCGGGCGGCCTGCCGTCCCTGGCCCAGGCCAGCCCGGCCCGGCCGCACCCGCCGGTCAAGCCCGGTAACGCGCCCTTCCCCCCGCTCGTGGACGACCCCAAGGGAATCCTGGCCCTGCCCAAGGGCTTCAGCTACACGGTGGTCACCCGGACCGGCGTCACCCGGCTCGACCGCGGCCAGGGCACGACCCCGTCGGACCACGACGGCATGGCCGTCTACGACGCCGGCCACGGCCGGTACACCCTGATCCAGAACCACGAGATCGACCCGGGCGCCGAGTTCGGCGTGCCGCACGTCAAGGGCACGGTCTACGACGCGGGCGCCGTCGACGCCGGCGGCTGCACCGTGATCAAGACCGACCTCGCGGGCCGCAACCTGGGTGAGTTCGTGGCCCTCTCCGGCACCATCTCCAACTGCGCCGGCGGGCCGACCCCCTGGGGCACCTGGCTCACCTGTGAGGAGACCGAGGACCGGGCCGGCGACAAGTGGGAAGAGGGCGGCCGGTCCGGCGTCTACCTGAAGGACCACGGCTACGTCTTCGAGGTGTGGGCCGACGGCAGCGCCGACCCGAAGCCGATCAAGTGCCTGGGCCGCTACTCCCACGAAGCCCTGGCCGTCGACAAGGACCGCACCCGGATCTACCTCTCCGAGGACGCCGACGCGCCCAACGGCCTCTTCTACCGCTGGACGGCGCCGCACGGCGTCAAGCTGGGCCCCGGGGTGCTCACCCGCCTCGCCCCGAACGCCGGTGTGCTCGCCGCGATGCAGATCATCATGGATGACGGTTCGGTGCTGCCGGACGTCGCGTACCTGACCTCCGCCCAGCTGGGCCGCCCCTTCCCGGTCCGCTGGATCGAGGTGCCGGACCGCGACGCGCGGACCAGGTCGGTACGCGAGCAGTTCGCCGACGGCCAGGTCACCCGCGGCCGCAAGTTCGAGGGCGTGTGGGCCACCGACGAGGGCGTGTACGTGGTCAACTCGTACGCCTGGGACGAGGGTGACCTGCCGGCGGACGCGGCGCCGCACGACGGGATGGTGTGGTTCTACAACTTCAGGAACCAGACGATCCAGCTGGTGACGTACTTCCCGCACCAGACCCAGTCCGAGGAGGGTGCGGCGGTCAGGTACACCGACCTCACCTTCGACGGCCCGGACAACGTGACGGTCACCCCGTGGGGGAGCCTCGTGCTCGCCGAGGACGGCGCGGGCGCCTCGCACGTGCTCAGCACGATCCCGGGTGGGCCCACGTACGCGATCGCCCGCAACCAGCTGAACGACTCGGAGTTCTGCGGGCCGACCTTCAGCGCGGACGGCAAGGTGCTCTTCGTCAACATGCAGGACCCGGGCCTCACCCTGGCCATCACCGGCCCGTGGGAGAAGTACCTGGGCTGACCGAGCCCGCACGTCGGGGGCCAGGCGACCCGCCCGGCCCCCGACCGCGTTCGGCCGCTGTCAGGAGACCTCGCCGTCGGCGCCGGTGCGCTCCGGCGGGTCGATGTAGACGCAGCCGAGCGGGGTGTCCGCCTCGCAAATCGGCCGCAGATGCAGCGCGGTGCCGGGCACCGGCACGTGAACGGGGTGGACGAACCCCTCAGGCAGCCAGGTCATGAGGGTCGAGACTACCGGCGTGCGGGTGCCCGGCCACCTAGTCGAGACAGAACTCGTTGCCCTCGACGTCCTGCATGTTGAGGCACGACTCGTTCTCGCCGTCGGCGAGCAGCAACTGCCCGCGTACCGCGCCGAGCGCTACCAGTCGCGCGCACTCGGCCTCCAGGGCGGCCAGGCGCTCCTCGCCCACCAACCCGGTGCCGACCCGCACGTCGAGATGCACCCGGTTCTTGACGACCTTGCCCTCGGGCACCCGCTGGAAGTACAGGCGCGGGCCCACACCCGTGGGGTCGCTGCACGCGAACCACGCACCCCGCTCCTCGGCCGGCTGCTCGCGATTGAAGTCGTCCCAGCTGGCGAACCCCTCAGGTGGCGGCGGCGGGACGTACCCCAGGACCTCGCACCAGAAACGGCCAACGCGCTCAGGCTCGGCGCAGTCGAAGGTGACCTGAATCTGCTTGACCGACATCCGTTCACCCTATGGGGCAGTGCCGCCGCCGCTGTTTCCCGTACCTCTGGTCATCGCCCTTCGGGTTTCGGGGGGTGACGCGTTGGCGTCGACAGCGACGGCCAGCCCGCGAACCTCAGTGGGTGCTCCGTGGCCTGGGCGTCGTCCGCGGGCCTGAGCGCTTGAGCAGGACCACCCCGCCGGCGAGGAAGATGGCGCCGAGGACCACCCCGACCAGGTTGCCCTGAACCAGGCTGGAGACGATTGCCAGTACGCCCACGACGACCGCCACCACGCCGAGGATTCGCATCGCGAAGCTACCGACAGACTTGACCCGTTCATTCGTCATGGGGTGGCTTCTGCCCGGCCCGCCGGTTCCGCAAACCGCGTGATTAACGACCGGGCCGCGGAGGTCTCACTCCACCTTGGTGAGAAGCGGTTTCCCCTTCTCGACGACGTACGTGGCCAACTCGACCGCGATGCCGTCGCCGACATTGCGTGCCTGGTGATGCACACCGTAGGGGACGGTCAGCGCCTCGCCGGGGTTGCACACCATGGGCGGCTGCCCCTCAAGCCGATATTCCAGCGTTCCTTGCAGCACGCAGATGATTTCCTCGCCCGGGTGGAAATGCTTGAACGGTGGCGAATCCGGTGTGAATTCCACCCGGGTCTGAATGACCTCTCGCCCGGGAATGCTGAGGTCGTGCCGTTGCAGATCGATGCGCCACAGCCCTGGTGCTGACTCCACCGCTGTGGGGCTGATCCCCGCAGGTCGATCCTTGGTGCTCATGACGGCCTCCTGTCAGCCGCCGGGCCGACGGCCACTGCTCGGATTCGCTGCATCCCCGTCGAGGATAGGTAGCCGCAGCCGACCAGGGGCGCGGATGCGGTAGCCCGATCCCCCGGCGGCCTGCGGCAGCTGAGTTCACCGACGTGCCAGCAGCCCACGTTCGGTCAGGTAGGCGCGCAACGTCTCGGCGTCCTCGGCGGACATCAGCCAGCGCGGGATCACTGTCGCCGGCATCCGGCCGACGTACACGACCCAGAACTCTCCGACCTCCCGCACCCGGTCGACCCCGTCCCAGGCGATGCCACCGGACTCGGAGCCGCTGCGCATCATGATGTTGTCATCGGTGATGTCGTAGGCGCCCTCGACGGCGTAGCGACCGGAGCGGCGTCGCGCGCGGGCCAGCACCCACGGCCGGTACAGCATCGACAGCACGCCGGCCACGACCAGCGCGGTCCACAGCGGCGAACTCCGCTCGCCCCACCCGAACCCCCGCGAGACGACGAGGCCGATGACCCCGACCGCCGCCAGGCCCGCTCCGATATAGCCGAATCTGCGTAGCCGGACGCTGCCGAGCGCGGCGGCCACCCGGCCCGGGTAGGCGGGATCGGCGGGGACGTCGAAGCGGATGTGCACGCCAGAACGATAGTGCTCCCGTCCGCCCCCGGCAGCGGCTTACCCCCGCCGGGCCGGCAGGATAGACCAGACATTGACACTTATCGTTACGCCGGTGATAGTAACTGCATTCAGCTCCCATCGGATCGCCTGTGGGGACCGCGGCCGGGTGGCCGACGCGCCCACGTCGACCTGACCCGTGGCCAGCGCTGACCACCCTCGTCGAGGCGCGAATGAACGACCGCCGCCGGGAGCGCCACCGTGACGTGTGCTGGAGGGTCAATGAGAAGGCGATCAAAGATCTACGCGGGCCTGGCGGCCGCCATCGTCCCGGTCACCTCGGTGATCATGGCGCTCGGCGGGACGCCGGCGTCCGCGGCCATCGGCGGCTCCGGCCCCTACCCCGCCGACTACGAAACCTCGGCCACCCTGGCCAATCACACCATCTTCCGGCCCCAGACCCTGCCGTCCGAACGCTTGCCCATCGTCGTGTGGGGCAACGGCGGCTGCTCGGCCAACGGCCTCTCCCAGGGCAACTTTCTCCGCGAGATCGCCTCCCACGGCTTCCTCGCCATCGCCAACGGCGCCCCGAACGCATCCGGCTCCACCAACTCCCAGATGCTCACCCAGTCCATCGACTGGGCGGTCGCGGAGAACTCCCGGCAGGGCAGCAAGTACTACAACAAGATCGACACGAGCAAGGTCGCCGTCGCGGGCTTCTCCTGCGGAGGTCTGGAGGCGTACGCCGTCTCGAACGACCCGCGCGTCACCACCACCGGCATCTTCAGCAGCGGCCTGTTGAACGACGCCGACGACTACCAGCTCAGGAGACTGACCAAGCCGATCGCGTACTTTGTCGGCGGACCCAGCGACATCGCCTACCCCAACGCGATGGATGACTGGGGCAAGCTGCCTGCCGGACTACCCGCCTTCATGGGCAACCTGAACGTCGGGCATGGCGGCACCTACGACCAGCCCAATGGCGGCGAGTTCGGCCGGGTGGCGACGCTCTACTTCAAGTGGCGCCTGAAGGGCGACACCACCGCCGGCCGAAACTTCGTCGGCGCCGGCTGCGGTCTGTGCGGCAGCCAGTGGAGCGTCCAGCAGAAGAACCTGACGCTCAACGACGGCACCCCGCACACCACACCGCCACCCACCACCCCACCGCCCACCACCCCGCCTCCCACCACGCCACCTCCCACCGGCACCCCTGGCTGCACCGCGGTCTACTCCGTCCAGGACCAGTGGAACGGCGGATTCGTCGCCAACGTCAGCGTCACCGCGGGAACCACCGCGCTGACCGGCTGGCGGGTCACCCTCACCCTGCCCAGCGGCGCGTCGGTCAGCTCGCTCTGGAACGGGGTCAGCAGCGGCACCAGCGGGACCATCACGGTCGCGAACCAGAGCTACAACGGAAGACTGGCCGCAGGTCAGGCCACCAGTTTCGGATTCCAGGGCACCGGCACCGGCAGCGGAGCCACCGCGAGTTGCACCGGAAGCTGACATCCCGGGCAGATCGAGTCGCTCGGCGGGTCGGTGCCCCGGCACCGGCCCGCCGGGGTGCGCGACCGCCCGGCGGCTAGGGAACACTGGCGGGCATGTCTGAAACGAGCGATGCGAAGGCCGCACTGCACCTCTACCTTCGGGAAACCCGCGAAGACCTCATCTGGAAGCTGGACGGGCTCAGCGAACGCGAGGCCAGACTGCCCCGCACGGCGACCGGCAACAACCTGCTGGGCGTCCTCAAGCATTGCCTCAATGTCGAAGCCGGCTACTTCGGGCCCACCTTCGGCCGCGAATTCCCGACGCCTGACGAGCTGGTCCCGCTGGCGGCGTTCGACGAGGACCCCCAGGCCGACTGGTACGCCCGGGAAGACGAGACGAAGGACGGCCTGATCGACCTGTATCGCCGGGTCGGCGCGTTCGCCGACCAGACGATCGACCAGCTGCCGCTGGACGCGCCGGGGCAGGTGCCGTGGTGGCGGCCAGGTAAGCAGGACGTGACGCTACAGCGGATCATCATCCACGTGACCTGCGATCTCGCCCGGCACGCGGGGCACGCCGACATCATGCGCGAACAGCACGACACGGCGATCGGCCTTCGTCGGGACAGCACCAACATCCCCGACGACTACGACTGGCCGGCGTACGTCAGCAAGCTGACGAAGCTGGCCGACCGCTTCGCATGACGGGAAAGGTGGTGCTCGTGACGGCGCGAGAGACCTCGCGGATCAGCTCCAGCGGTTCCTCGGTCCAGTGGGAGGCGAGGACGAGCTCACCCGACACCTAGGATCGAGCGACCTCGAACCCCGAGCTGAGGAGCGCCCTGTGACCCTGCTGGAGCGGCTGCACCTGGCCGGTATGCGGGAGGTCGTCGCTGTGCAGCCGGTGACCGGCGGGCTCGCGGCGCTCGCCGGCATCGCCACCCGTCGGGATGCGCCACCGGTGTTCGTCAAGGCCTTCGCCGACCCGCCGGCCGGCGACGTCTTCGGCGCCGAGGCCGAAGGGCTGGCCGCCCTGCGCGAGCTCGGCGGGGTGCCGACACCCGAGGTGATCCTGGCGGATCGGGACGTGCTGGTGTTGTCGGTGCTGCACGCGAGGCCGCGCAGCGAGGCCTTCTGGGAGCAGCTCGCACACCTGCTCGCCCGCCTGCACCTGAGCACGACCCATCCTCGCTTCGGTTGGCACCACGACAACTGGCTGGGCCGTCGCCGCCAGATCAACACCTGGAACGACGATGGCTTCACGTTCTTCGCACAGCACCGGCTGCTCCGCTGGCTCGATCAACCCCGCGTCGAGGCGGCGCTCGACGCGGCAGACCGGGCGGCGCTGGAACGACTCTGTGACCGGCTGCCCGAGCTGCTGCCGGAGCGGCCGGCGTGTCTGACACACGGCGACCTGTGGGCGCAGAACATCCTGGCCACCGCGGACGGACAGCCGGCGCTGATCGACCCGGCCGTGTCGTACCTGTGGGCCGAGGTCGACCTCGCGCACGTGTGGTCCACCTCGCCCCCGGCCGAGGCCCGCCGGATGTTCGAGGTCTACGCGGAGCTGACCTCGCTCGACCGCGACTGGGAGGCACGGATGCCGGTGATCCAGCTGCGACAACACCTCGCCGTGCTGGCCCAGTTCGATGACGACTGGGGCGCGGCCGATCAGATCCGCGCCGTCCTTGCCCCGTTCCGGACCCGTACCTGACCGGAGGCCCGGCCGCCGAGCGCGGCGACTGTGTTCCGGCAACGTGGTCGACCTCCGTCGAGGCCCGCGAGCGGGCCAAGATCAGGCCCTCGTTACGGTGACCCCCTGGAATGGGGGGGGTGGGCCATGGCACCGGAGGTGTCGCCGCGACGGGCCAGGGCGGTGCTCGTCACGCTCTCCCTCGCCGCGTTCGCGTTCATCACGACCGAGCTGCTGCCCGTCGGTCTGCTGACCCACATCGCACCCGATCTCGACCGGTCCCGCTCCCAGGTGGGTCTGCTGGTCAGCGGGTACGCCATCGTGGTCGTGCTGGCGTCCGTGCCGCTGACCCGGCTGACGCAGCGGATCCCCCGTCGGCATCTGCTCGGCGCCACGATGCTGCTGTTCGCCGCCGCGAACGCCGCCGCCGCGCTCGCGCAGACGTACGCCGTGCTGGCCGGGTCCCGCCTGGTGACCGCCCTCGCCCAGGCGCTGTTCTGGTCCATCGCCACAGCGACAGTGATCGGGCCGTTCCCGGTCGCCGTGCGCGGCCGGGCGGTGGCGCTGTTCGCGACCGGGGCGACGCTCGCCCCGGTGCTCGGCGTACCCCTGGGCACCTGGCTCGGGCAGCAAGCCGGCTGGCGCACGGCGTTCGCGGTGCTGGCCGGGGTCGGTCTGGCGATCGCCGCCGCGGTGCTGGCCCTGCTTCCGTCGTATCCGCCGGCCGCTGGCGGCGCCGCCCGGGGCACCGCACCCGACGGACGGCGCTTCGCCGTGTTGCTGACCGCCACCGCTCTCGGCATCGGCGGCTTCATGACCCTGCAGACCTACGTGACCCCGTTCCTGCTCGACGTCAGCGGCTTCGCCGACGCGGTGCTGGCGCCGCTGCTGTTCGTCTCGGGTGCGGCCGGGGTCGTCGGCACCCTGGTCGCGGCCCGGACTCTGGACACCCGACCGATCGCTTCGCTGCTGACGCCGTTGAGCATCGGCACTGTCTCGCTGCTCGGGCTGTACGCGCTCGGCGCGCTGCGGCCGGGGGTGGTCGCGCTGCTCGCCGGGATCGGCCTCGCGTACGCGGCGTTCGGCTCCGCCGTGCAGAACCGGATGCTGCAACTGGCTCCGGGCAGCACCGACATCGCGTCGGCCGGGGTCAGCACCGCCTTCAACGCCGGCATCGCTGGCGGGTCACTGCTCGGCGGGGCACTCCTGCCCACCCTGGGGGCACGCCCGCTGGCACTCGTCGGCGGGCTGCTGATGCTGGCCGCCCTGACGCTGCTCGCCGTGGACGCGCGTCGGGGCCGCGTCGTGGTCGGGTAGGCGGTCACCCACTCGCCCCGCTGGCGACCGCCATCATGATCAGGGTGCGCCGCCGCCGCCGACTCATCAACGCGAAACAGGCGGTGAGCACCACCAGCTCCAGCTCGGCCCAGTCGCCGGTGACGTCCACCCGGATTGGCCCGCCCAGGCGGCCGGGGAGGTGCAGCGCGAGGCGGTGCCCGTCGCGTACCAGCTCACCACCGCAGCGGCCGGGCTCCCAGCGGGCCAGGCCGCCAGGCCCCGGCACGTGCGACCGGCCCGGGTCGAGCCGCACCGGCACCCCGTGCTCGCCCCGGGCGGTGAACCCGATGCGCCGGCGGCCGGTCGGTTCGACAGTCCAGCGGCCGGTGCCGGTGCGGATCTCACCGCACCGCCAGGTCCAGCCGGTACGCAGCGAGGCGCGCGGCCCGACGTCGGAGTCGAGGACGAAGACCCCGTCCTGTTTGCGGACGGTCAGCGCGGTCATCGGTGCGCCAGTGCCGGGCGCGGCCGGGGCAGACCGACGATGAGGATGACGCCGACGCTCAGGTGCATCAGCGCGAGGGTCGCCTTCGCTCCCCCACCGACGCCACTCGGTGGCCCGACCACGAGCGACAGCAGCAGGACCGCGACCGCGATCGAGGTCCACCAGACACGGGAGCGGTCGGTGCGGCGTTCCAGCACCGCGAGCAGCGCCCAGCCGGCCAGCGCCGCGACCGCGGTGGCCACGATGACCGCGGCCACCGTGATCTGCCGGGTCGAGCTTCCGGACCTGACCGCCAGGTCGACGCCGGCCGCCGAGTGCAGCAGCGCGAACTCGGCCACCGCCACCACGATCGCGCCGGCCGCCACCGCGGCCCGTCCCAGGAGAAGATTGTTCGTCATGGTCCGAGTGTGTGGACCGGGCCGGGTCGGACGCGTCGGTCCGGACGCCGCGGCGGGTACGTCCGCCGGCGGCTCGGCGTACTACCAAAGGAGGTGGTCCGGCCCGCCGCCAGCCCAGTAGCGTGCGCGATGTGGATGCGGCGACGTGCGAGGTCAGGCCGACGCGGGTGTGGCGATTCGCCCCGGTGGGCGTGACGACCCTGGCGGTCGGCGTCCTGGTGGCGAGCATGCTGTGGTCCGCCACCCGGTCCAGCTCCGCCGGCCTGGTCGGCGTCGACGTCGCGCTGGCGGTGGCCGCACTGGCCCTCGTTCCGGTGGTCGTCCGCCGCCCGCAGGTCGGTGGCGTGCTGGCCGGCCTGCTCGTCGCGCTGTCTCCGGTGGCCACGCCGGTGGCCAGCTTCGCGGTGCTGTTCATCGCCCGCAACCGGCCGTTTCGGCAGGCGGCGGCGGTGGCGGCGGTCGGCGTGACAGGCGAGGCGGTGCAGGCGTTCTGGCGGCCGGTGCCCAGCCTGCCGTACGGGTGGCGGCTGGTGCTGATGACGATCGCGTACGCGGCACTGCTCGGCTGGGGCACCTGGGCGCAGGCCCGGAACGCCCTGCTGGCGGCGCTGCGGGAGCGGGCTCGGCGGGCCGAGCAGGAGCAGGAACGACGGGTCGGCGAGGCGCGGGCGGCGGAGCGCAACCGGATCGCGCGGGAAATGCACGACGTGCTGGCTCACCGGCTGTCGCTGCTGGCGGCGGCGGCCGGCGCGATGGAGTACCGGCCGGACGCGCCGCCCGAGCGGCTCAGCGCCGCCGCCGGGGTGATCCGGGCCAGCGCGCATCACGCCCTCGACGAGCTACGCGAGGTCATCACCCTGCTACGCAGCGACGACGCCGAGTCGCCGACGGACGCGCCGCCCGGGCAGACCCTCGCCGACCTGCCGCGCCTGGTGGACGAGGCGCGCGCCGCCGGGCAGCAGATCGAGGTCGACGACCCGCTCGGCCCACCGGTCGAGATTCCCCCGACGGTTGGCCGCACCGCGTACCGGATCGCGCAGGAGGCGTTGACCAACGCCCGCAAGCACGCCGCCGGCCAGCCGGTCCGGTTGGTGCTCGGCGGCGCGCCCGGCACCGGCCTGAGCATCGAGGTGAGCAACCCGACCACGCCCGACAGCGGCGCCACCGGCAGCGCCGGCACCGGACTGATCGGTCTCGCCGAACGGGCCGCGCTCACCGGCGGTCGGGTCGCCCACCACGTCGACGCCGCCGGTCGCTTCCACCTCACCGCGTGGCTGCCGTGGCCGACCTGACGAGTCCGATCCGGGTCGTCATCGTCGACGACGATCCCCTCGTCCGGGGAATGCTCACGCTGATGCTCGACGGCGCCGACGGGATCGCCGTGGTGGGCGAGGCCGCCGACGGCGCCACGGCGATCACGGCGGTGGACCGGCACCTGCCCGACGTGGTGCTGATGGACATCAGGATGCCCGGCGTCAACGGCATCACCGCGACCGAGCGCCTGCGCCGCCGGCACCGGCCACCCGAGATCATCGTGCTCACCACGTTCGACACCGACGAGCACGTGCTGCGGGCCCTCCGAGCCGGTGCCAGCGGCTTCCTGCTCAAGGACACCCCACCGGAGCAGATCAGCCAGGCCGTCCGCGCGGTAGCGGCCGGCAACCCGATGCTGTCGCCGGGCGTGACGCGCCGCCTCATGCAGCGGGTCGCGTCCGGGGCCGAGTCCTACGAGCAGGCGCACGAGCGGCTGGCCCTGCTCACGCCCCGGGAACGCGACGTCGTGCTGGCCATCGCGCAGGGACGCTCCAACGCCGAGATCGCCAGCGAGCTGCTGATGAGCGTGACCACGGTGAAGGCCCACGTCTCGCACATCCTGACCAAGCTGGATCTCGACAACCGTACCCAGATCGCCCTGCTCGCCCACGACGGCCGGCTCCTCTGACCCGTCCCCGGCGCTCAGCCCACCTCCGGCGCTCAGCCCATCTCCGGACCGGGCCCGCCCGGCGTCGTAAGGTTTCGGTATGACACAACGACTCGTCAGCGTGTGGCAACCGTTCTTCCTCGCCAGCGAGAGTCAGGGCGCGGCCATCGACGCCGCGACCGAGCTGGAGGATCTCGGCTATTCACGAATCTGGTTCTCCGGTGGTTTCGGCGAGAACGTCGCCCCGCGCTTCCGGGAGATCCTGGACGGGACCACCCGCATCGGGGTCGCGTCGGGCATCGTGAGCATCTGGCACTCGTCGCCTCCCGAGGCGGCGGCGTTCGTTCAGGACGCGGAACGGGCGCATCCCGGCCGGTTCCTGCTCGGTCTCGGCGCCAGCCACGCGGTCCTGCTGGAAGGCAGCGGCACCGACTATCGCAAGCCGTACTCAAGGATGGTGAACTACCTGGACGGCCTCGACGCGGCCGGGGTTCCGCCCGAGCGGCGCGTCCTGGCCGCACTGGGCCCGCGGATGCTCGAACTCTCCCGCGACCGTGCCGCCGGGGCGCACCCGTACTTCGTCCCGGCCGAGCACACCGTCGAGGCCCGGGCGGCGATCGGCCCCGACCGGCTGCTCGCCCCCGAGGTGGCGGTGGTCCTCGACGCGGATGCCACCACCGCGCGCGCCACCGCCCGGCAGTACACGACCGGGTACCTCACCCTGCCGAACTACACCAACAACCTGCGGCGATTCGGCTGGACCGACGAGGACTTCGCGGCCGGCGGCAGCGACCGACTCGTCGACGCCCTGATCCCCTGGGGCACCGTCGAGCAGGTGGCGGCCGGGCTGGAGAAGCACTATCAGGCCGGGGCGGACGAGGTGGCGATCCAGGTACTCAACGGCGGCGACGCCACGGCGTTCCCCGCCGACGCGTTCCGCGCCCTCGCTGCGGCCCTGATCTGACTGTAGAGGGCCCGGCGAGCCTTGGTGGGAACAGCGGTTCTGAACCCCGAGGTTTCCCCGCCTCGCCGCAAGGCTCAGGCAGACTCAGGCGATCAGATCGAGGTCGGTCAGGTCGGCCGACAACGCCCAGAGGCGGGCTGCCTCGCTGCTGTCGGTGGGGCTGCCCTCGGTGGTGTGGCAGTCCACGCAGTAGTCGCCGCCGTTCCCGTCGAGCTGGGGTGACGTGGCGGCCCAGACCTGGGTGGCCGCGCCTTGCTCGACGGTCTTGAACAGGCCCGGCGCAGGAGCACCGTCCGCGTCGATCCAGCCGGCGGCGACCATCTCCTCGGCTGCGAGGTGCCGTTGCAGCGGAGTGCGGACCCAGCCGGGGTTGACGGAGAAGGCGCGGACGCGGTGCGGCCCGCCGAGCAGGTCGAGGTGGCGGGCGAACAGGATGTTCGCGAGCTTGGACTGGGTGTACGCCTCCCACTTGTCGTACCCGTGCTCGAACTGCACGTCGTCCCACCGGATACGCCAGGCCGGGTTGCGCCCGGAGGCGACCGAGACGACACGAGCCGTGTCGGCGGCGGTGAGGGCGGGCCACAGCAGATTCGCCAACGCGTAGTGGCCGAGGTGGTTGATCGCGAAGTGCGCTTCCCAGCCGGGTCCGACCCGGGTCTCCGGGCAGGCCATGATGCCGGCGCTTTCGATCAGGATGTCGAGGGCGGAGTGGCGGCGTAGGAACCGGTCGGCGAACGCGCGGACGGAGTCGAGGTCGGCGAGATCGAGGCGGTCGACCTCGACCCCGGCTACGTCGGCGAGTGCCTGCTGCGCTGCGTCCGGCCGGAGTGCTGGGACGACGACCCGGGCCCCGGCCTGGGTGAGCGCGCGGGTCGTGGCGAGACCGAGCCCGGAGTAGCCACCCGTGACGAGGGCGGTCTTGCCAGTGAGGTCGATTCCGGCGAGGACGTCTCCGGTCGTACTGGAGGCACCGAATGTCGTGTGGGTCATGCCGCGGACGCTAGGTGCTAGACCGAGGTCTAGGTCAACGGGCTACGGTCGACACCATGGCGGACAGCGGCCTGAGCATCGGGCAGGTGGCGCAGCGCACCGGGTTGAGCGTGCACACCCTGCGGCTCTACGAGCGTGAGGGCCTGTTGGCCAGCGAGGTGCGGCGTGACGGGTCCGGCAGGCGCGTCTACAGCGCCTGGGACGTGGAGTGGCTGGTGAACTGCGTGAAGTTCCGGGCCTCCGGGATGCCGCTCAGCACGATCGGCCAACTGGCCCAGCTCGTCCGCGAGGGCAGCGGCAACGAGGCAGAACGGCTCGAGTTGCTCCGCGACCACCGGCGCCACATCATCGAGCGGCTCAAACAGCTGCGCGACTGCCTCGAACTCATCGACGGCAAGGTGGCCAGCTACGAACAACACCTTTCCGCCGGCGGCTCCGGTGATCCCTGGCAACAGCAACCCCGGCCCGCACCGGAGGAGCACACGGGTTGCGGTCCGTCGTTGGTGGGTAGGACCTGAATGATGGGTACGTGGGTACGCTGCACCGGCGGCGGCCTCAGCCAAGCCCGCACCACGGCCACCCGCACGGCCGGGGGGTGGCACCATCGGCGTTCCGGGTATCCGCAGACGAGAGGCGAGACCACACCATGACCGCAGTACCAGGCCAACGGTCTACTGCTGCTGCTGCGGGTCCGGCGGCTGCCGAACGAGCAGCGGAGGAGGACCTGCGGGCGTTGTTCGGGCAGTCCATCGCCGCCTTCGCGTCTCTGACGGGGCCGGCGCACCTGGTGGAGACGGCGAACCCGGCGTTCTTCGCCACCATCGGCGAGGAACGGGCCCGCGTCGGGGTGGCGCTCGCCGAGCTGATGCCTGAACTGGCCGGTCAAGGATTCATCGCGCTACTGGACCAGGTCTTCCGCACGGGTGAGCCCTACACCGGCCGTGACGTCCGGGTCGTGCTGGGCTGCGGCCCGCAGGCGCGGGAGGCGTTCTTCGACTTCACCTACGAGCCGCGCCGGGACGCCGACGGCAACGTGACCGGCATTCGTGTGCTCGGCGTGGAGACCACACAGGTCAAGCATGCCCAACGGCTGATGGCCGAACACCGTGCCCTGCTGGAGCAGATCGCCCGCCAGGCACCCCTGACCGAGGTGCTCGACGGGATGGCCCGCTGTATCGAGAATCTCGCACCGCAGGAAGTGCTCGTCTCCGTCCTGCTCGCCGACCCCGATGCCCGGTACCTGCGCCACGGCGCCGCGCCGAGCCTGCCCGACTTCTACAACCAGGCCATCGACGGCATCGCGACCGGCGAAGGTGTCGGCTCGTGCGGCACCGCCGCCCACCGGCGGGAACCAGTCATCGTCACCGACATCGCCACCGATCCGTTCTGGGACGACTTCCGGGACCTGGCCGACCAGGCCGGGTTGGCGGCCTGCTGGTCCACGCCGATCCTGGCCCGCGACGGCGGCCTGTTGGGCACCTTCGCGATGTATCACCGCACCCCCCGCGTCCCGCAGGACACCGACCTCGCCCTCACCCGGCTCTTCGCCGGCACCGCAGCCCTGGCCATCGAACGCCACCACATCGAGCAGGCGAAACTCGCCGCCGAGGCACGCGCCAAGTCGGCCAATGACGAGCTGGCCAAGGTGGTACGCGTGGAGCGGGAGCTGCGCGCCCAGGCCGAGCAGCGCGCCGGCGCCGCCGCGGCACTCGCCACCCAGATGCGTGCCGCCGCGG